>NZ_JBHIQC010000005.1:0-115507 GCF_042196385.1 Bartonella sp. AP150HLJHH
AACTGCTTTATTTTAACTGCTGAAGATCTCTCCCCCACATTTATATGAAAGAACTTCTAAACAAAACTGTTTAGCCCATCAATGGTTAATACATTAATATCCCCATAAATATAAAGGATAAATTTGCTCAACCATATCCCCTTGCATTCATAGAGTGAACCTTCAAAGAACGCCTCATCTATGAGTTTTGAGGGTTTGAGAAACCTTCAAAACCTATAAGCAAAATTCGCAATAAAACCTATCAAAATAATCATTATGATAATTTAAAAGCACATGCTTCATTTGTCTTTTTTCCATAAAACGAATAGCAGATTTCACTATTTTGCTGATCTTATCCCATGTCATGGGCTGTGGATAAGCAGCATTTAAAAAACCTTTTGAAAAAAATTTATCCGCTTTGAATGACTTTACCTCTTCTGATACTCGCTATTTATTCTAAATGGATTTAATTGAATTCATTATTAAAGCATTAAAAGATTTTGCTGATATCAAAGCAGGTACCTTAGGCGGCTTTATTGAAAAGGAAGATAACCTCTCTCATGAGGGCAATTGCTGGGACTATGATGAGGCTCTTGTGTTTAAAAATGGTCACGTTTATGAAAATGCTAGGGTTTATGGCAATGCCAAGGTCTGGGGTAAAGCCTATGGCAATGCAAAATTAAACAGTCAAAGTAAAGTAAGTGTCGTTCCAAAAAAATGTAAGGTTTATGAAAACGATAATGTTGTCAATATAACTGATAAAACAGAATAAAAATAGATATGGGGGGCGTGCCTTTTTATGGTGTATAAACGCATATAAAACGCATTGCTATAAACATATCATAAAAGAGAGAGTAAAATAAAAAAAAGCCGCGCCAAGTGATATGACGCGGCTTTCAAATAGCGATTCTTATTGATTAAAATGAATCATCCACAATGGAGTAATCAGTGCATATATACAAAACGTATCATATTACAAGTGCTTTATGAGAGATATAAAACTTATCAAAAGGAATGTAAATGTTGCGTATGATCTTTAATCACTCATTTGAATGAGAGAGCCTATAAACGCTTTTATGGCTATCAAACGTATCAATCATAACGTCTTTATCTTTAAAAAATAAAGCACATTATCAAAATGCTTGGTAGCTTTATCAAAACCCGCTTTTTACATTTACGAGCGTTGGTTTTCAAAACAATCTCTCATAAGACAATAAACAACTGATTTTATCAAACGCAAGGCTTTAAAAACTGTTATAAACATCAGTTTCAAACGTTTAAACATGCATTTAGAAAAGCTTTCATAAGCGTATTTTCATTTTGCACTCAAATGTAACTTCTTTGCAATTAATTGCTCTATATTTGGCTAGCAAAATTAAGTAAAATCCCATGCCTTATGATGTTAAAATATTTTTGAATTTTGCTTGCTTATCTTTGTCTCAATAGCTGCCCCCAATTTTGGGGTGAGTAAATCACTCAGTCCATATTTGGGCTCTGTGCTTTTAAACGGTAACTTTTAAAACATTTTTTAGTACCATGTCTAAGTAGATAGTATTCTACTGCTATTGCATTGTTCGTTTCCATTTTTTTGTGGAAGTGAATACAGTTTCGTTTTTAAAAATTAGCATAGCTGTTGTGATGATACTATATTTATGCTGCTTACTTATCGTTTCTAAATTTTTAGAAAGCGTTTTTAAAAGCGATCTTGTCTTTAAATCCTTTTATGTAATCTTTAAAATGTTCGGTGTTATGATGATGCTGTTATAACAGCTTTCTATTTTACGCTTCTCAATTTTGAGAAGTGTAATTTTATGTTTTTATCATGTGATAACAATCCAATCTTTAAAACAAGATGTGATCTTTAAACGTATGTTATCGATAATTCCAAACAATTAAATTTTAAAACAATGTAATTTGTGCTGTGATAAAAACGTATCATAAATTTATAAACTGTTATGAATGATATCTGCTTTTCATTTGAATGACACATGCGTTATAACATTTACATGATGATTTGCTTTTTATGGTCTATTTATACATAGCAATCTTATATAAAAAATAGTCAAATGAATCATGCATAAAAGTGTGGATTCTTATAAAAGAATTACACTCCAACTATTGACTTTATTGTGTTTTTTAGTATTACATCTTATATGACCGATAAGAGATGACCTTCGATCTCACCAACATCCGCACATAGCGTATGAAATCCACCGATCTTTTCAGAATTATCCTTTGTATAGCCATCAGGAGCCGTCGGATTTTGCGAAAGCTCAAAGGATAGCTCATTCGTCTGATCTTTTAAGATGAGATATATATAATAATCCTTTCCTGCTTCAAGATCTTCGTCAAAAGTCATCCTTCCACGCCCTAGAACGCGGTAAAAGATGGACCTATCCCCATTCTCTCCACCATGATAAAAGCGAAAACATGCCCCGTCATTGATCACAACACCTTTTCTATTTTTCGGATCGGCTTCCAGAATTCTGTCAGGTTGATGAAAACGCACATTCTCTAAAAAATTAGTGGAAAGAGAACCTACCTTACTTTGAAGTTCAGAAAGACTGTCACTGTTCCTCTGTGCCTTCTCTTGAACTTCTGTCAATGCACTCTTCGCTTCTTCCGCTAACACTTTTGCCTCAGAGGCGGCTGTATTCGCAGAATTTGTCGTTGCTGTCACCGTGTCTAATGAACTCTTGACCTCTCCAAGCCCTTACTTTGTCGTATCAGCCTCTTCTTTTGCTTGCTCCGCAACATTTATCGCTTCTTCCGCTGTTATCTTCGCAGTCTCAGCTACTTCCTTGGCTTCTACAACCAAAGGTTCTACCTTATCTGCCTTAACCTGCACCGCTTCACAAATGATCAGATCAAATTCTGATAAACCGTATTTCTCTTGCGCATCCGCAATCACTTGGATTAATTGGTAAGTAGCAAACACCACGGTCATTGCATTCGCTAAGACTTTATTTGTTTTTTTTCAAAGCTTCTGAACATCTGTTGGTAGCTGATAGAGCCAAGATCTGAGACATCGAGTTCGACAACAGCATCTTTGTTTTACGACTCTTGCCAACTTATGTATCAGAATACACCACAAAGGAATGAAACAGTACTTCTATATAGCGTGTCCATTCTCTTATCGTTTGTGACATCAAAGCCAGAAAAGGCACGAGAAACAAAACACGCTCTCCAGTTCCGGCTATTTGTTGTGCTATCTTAAAGCTGGTAAAAATCTTCTCCGTTCCAAATGCCATAATAAGTTTGCCACGGTCTGCTTCTTTTTAACCATCACAGACTTTCTCATACTTTTGGATTTGTTGAAAAGTTATCCCTAATTGGTGCCCTAATTGCTTTTACGACATTCCCAGCATTTTTTTGAAAGCGATTTTTTGCCTATAGAAATGTCGTTAAAATGTGGCTTTTTGCTTTTCACTTTCAAGTCCCCCGCCGGTTGCGAGCACCCTCGCATTAGTATTCCGAGAGCCTGAAAGTATTGAATACGAACCAGATTTTTACTTTTAGTGCTCATAGCACCTAGACATAGAAAAATATCCCATAATTCTGAGACACCCACAGAGTAGGCTCATTTATGATCGAACTTTAGGGCTTTCAGCCCCTACTAATCGCTGCGTAGACGAGCAAAATCACTCTTTAAGTAATAAAGTAATTTCAGGAGATTAGCAATCAAAATGAAAATAATCTCAAAGACTATAAGATTGAGCACTCTTCAAAAGAGGATAATGCGAAGGGCTGTCATCGTGGTTAGTCATTAACCCACATAATGCTTCTTTTCCAGAAAACGCAAAACGCGATATAAGAAAAAATGTTGTTTGCAAAGTTTTCTCTTGCCTATACAAAGAGAAAATGAAAAATTTGGAGGGCTCCCATGATAAATGACATCTACTGTGTTGGATACAATTATGTTGAACATGTTCATGAACTAGGTAATGTTGTTGAAGATGAACCCGTTATCTTTAGCAAGCCAAAAAGTTCACTCGTTTTAGGCAATGAAATTTATCTCCCTAATTTTTCCAAAGAAATACATTTTGAAACCGAAATTGTACTCAAAATCTCAAAGGACGCTTTCATGATCATGGAGGAAGAAGCAGAAGAATGCTATGATGCCGTAGCAATAGGTCTTGATCTCACCGCGCGGGATTTGCAAACAAAACTGAAAGAAAAAAAGCTTCCTTGGCTTTTATCGAAAGGATTTAAAGGCGCTGCATACGTCTCTGACTTCATAAACAAAGAAAAAATAAACAACCCAATAACCTTTGCAATGAAGTTGAATGGCGAAACAAGACAAGTTGGCAATACGAAAAATATGATCTTTAGCTTTGAGAAGATAATCTCATTTTTAAGTCACTACATTCAGCTAAGACATGGTGATCTCATATACACAGGCACTCCACAGGGTGTCGGAAAACTTTCTCAGTTTGACAGAATAGAATTGTATCTCGAAAATCAATTAATTTCAGAGCTAAAAGTAAAATGAATCATCAAATACTGACCTTTTTCATTGTTTCATTTTTTTTAGTCATCTCACTGGGGCCGAATATGGCCCTTATCATCGATAATGCAACGAGATTGGGAAGAAAGAACGCATTTGTAAACGTTTTAGGATTGTGTACAGCAACATATGTGCATGGGGCATTTTCCATACTAGGTGTATCAGCGCTCATTCTCAACAACAAAACGCTGTTTTTTTTAGTAAAACTCATGGGTGGCAGCTATTTATTATACATGAGCTTTAAATCAATTAAATCTGGAATACACAGCTTAAATTCAAAAGAAAGAAGTTCAACGAATGAAAAGCATGCTACGAGTGAAACAAAGCTTTTAACCAGCTATATGGACGGTTTTCTGACACAAATACTAAACCCCAAAGTATCTATATTTTACATAGCAGCTTTTCCAAAATTCTTAGCTTCTGGAGGTAGCATTAAAAAAGGTTTTGAACTTGTCACAATACATTCTTTCAACATCTTTGCATGGTTTACTTTAATGACCATTTTTATATCATTTGCCAGTACCGCCTTAAAAAAGCAGCGGGTAAAAGGCTCGATTAACATTGCGACAGGAACAGTTTTATCTCTGTTTTCTTTTTTCATTTTCTTTGGATAGTTTTATCTTTGATTACAAATTGTAAAGTTAATAGAGCAATCTTTTCCTGATTCTGTCTCTCACTATGAATAGCTCAATCTCTAACAGAGCTTATACAATCCCCAGTTCTTTTTTTCTTTATATAACTGAATTACGTTGCATTTCTTTATCATACTCTCAAGGACGTTTGTGTAAACAATGTGAGTTTCTCGCAATATTTTATAAAATGTTACCAATATCTAAACAAAATCCTTATTCATCACTTTTAAAAAAATAAGCTATGATATTCCTCTTTTCGTTTATGAAACAAAAGTAACTTTTTGATTTATGATAGCACCATACAAACAAAAAAATGATTTAAAAATCATTTTAATTTTCCATTAAAAATTGTTTCTTAAACTAAGATGAGAACTCTCGAGTGCTATTTGAGCAAAAAGTAAACTCTCACCATTATGAATAATAATAAATAATGCACTGATTACAAATAATAAGTTTCAAAAAATTATAAAAACTCCTGACAACTTTCTGAAATAATTTTAAAAGCCCCACGTCTTTTAATGAACAATTAATTTGTTATTCATAACAATAAAAAGCTCCCCATTCAAATATCTGTTACGTTATTTAAGAGGACAACATTCTCTTTTTTCAAAAGCATATTCCTAAAACATATTCTTTTCTTTATCCACACAAAATCATAAAAAACGTTTTTTTCCTTTACACCTCATTTATATCATGCTTCGATACAAAATAATGCTTTTTTAGTGTAATTTAATCTCAAAATAATTAAAGGGAACCCCCAAAAAATGAGCTACAAACAAAATTTAAAAGATAATTCTCAGAATAAGTTACAGCGTGGACTACACAACCGACATGTACAACTTATAGCCATTGGTGGTGCTATTGGAACAGGTCTCTTCATGGGGGCAGGAAAAACAATTAGTGTAGCAGGTCCTTCCATCATACTCGTTTATGCTATTATCGGTTTTGCTCTATACTTTGTCATGCGTGCTATGGGAGAATTGTTGCTTTCTAATTCACAATACCGATCTCTTATTGATTTTTCAACCGATATGCTAGGACCGGGAATCGCTTTCTTTGTTGGCTGGAGCTATTGGTTGAGCTGGGTTGTAACTGGAGCTGCTGACATTATTGCCATCATCACTTATATGAACTTTTGGTGGCCAACACTCAATCCATGGTTTACCGTTTTTACCTGCATTAGCGTCTTTTTAATCTTTAACCTCTTTGCCGTAAAACTATTCGGTGAACTTGAATTCTGGTTTGGTCTTATCAAAGTCGTCGCAATTTTAGCATTAATTGTTGTGGGATTTTATATGATCGTTACGGGCTTTACCTCTCCCAATGGTACGGTTGCTTCTCTCAATCACGTATGGAACGATGGCAATATCTTTCCGCGAGGAATGACAGGTTTTTTTGCTGGATTTCAAATTGCTATTTTTTCTTTTGTTGGTATAGAAATTGCTGGAACAACCGCTGCTGAAGTAAAAGAACCTAAAAAAGTGCTCCCCAAAGCAATTAATGCAATACCGGTCCGTATTGTACTCTTTTACATTTTTTCTCTCGCTGTAATTATGTCTGTCACACCTTGGGATCAAATTGTTCCAGATAAAAGCCCCTTTGTCTCGATGTTTTGGCTTGCAGGCATTCCGATAGCTGCTGGCTTGGTAAACTTTGTCGTTATCACCTCAGCTGCCTCTTCAGCAAATAGTGGTATTTTTTCTACCAGCCGTATGATATATGGACTTGCAACACAAAAAGGTGCCCCTCCAATTTTAGGTAAACTTTCCAGATACCATGTTCCAGCCAATGCTCTATTCTTTTCCTGTTTATGTATTTTAATAGGGTATACAATTGCCTCACTCTCTCCAAGCCTCATAAGTGCTTTTACAATTGTGACAAGCATTTCAGCTATTGCATTTTTATTCGTATGGTCTGTAATTTTGATTAGCTATATTGTGTATCGTCGCAATCGCCCTCATCTACACGCTGAATCCATTTATAAAATGCCAGGAGGTGTTATCATGTGTGGGATAATTTTAGTTTTCTTTGTTTTCATGCTCTATTTGTTGACATTAGAAGCTGATACTCTACTAGCCTTAAAATATAGTATATTCTGGTTTGTTTTCTTAGGTATAATGTATTTTATGTTTGTAAAGAAAAAAATAACTCAAGGTAACAAATAAAGTCTATACATAAAAACATCTCAAAAAAGGGTAATTTTAGTTACCCTTTTTCTACTTAACCTCCTCCCCAAACATCAAAAAACGACGATTCCTACCGGCACCGGTTTGTAAACAATCCGGCTTATTAAGGGGGAATGCTGCTGATCATTTATATGGTTCACCTACATAAGGCTCTATGGGCTAGCCCTGCCCTGAACACTCACCACCCATTCTAAAAATACTTAATGCGTAAAATGTTATATGCTTTATATCACTACTCTACACAACAGTATTTTACTGCACAATAGGATAAGAAACGAGCTATTCTGTAAAAAATTCTCTATAAACTTCACTGACATTGTTTACTAATAAAACATGAGATTTATCTAAAACTTTCCCCCCCCAAAAATTTATATTCAATTTTTTATCAAAATTAAAAATATAGCTCTAAACAGAATATATCTTAATAGCTATCTGCAATAAAAAAAGATTCTATGAAAATATTTTTCTATTTGTAATAAATTTTAAATATTAATACTTAAATGTAAATTTAAAATATATTTTTTAATGTTTCAAATAATAGTTTAAATATTTAAAATTATTTTATTTATATACAAAGTTTTATATTTAATAAGTTTACAATTTTATTTATATTTTTATATAGATAACAATATCTATAAATAAATAAATTTAAATATAAAGATATTTATATAAAAATTAATATAAACAAATATACATAAATATAAATTATTATTTATATACATATAATATAATATATAATATAAATTATATTATATATTATATATATTACTTATGTATAAAACATAAAAAATCAAAAAAATATAATACAATTTATCTTTTGTTTCTTATATATAAAATAATTATTCCATTAATTAATAATGTTTTTGCTTTATTCACATATAGTCATAGAAAAAAATTCCTTTACTCCTTAACCATAGCGTGTTCCGATAGAAGGAATTACCTTTTTTTAGGGTAATTTTTATTTAAAAATAACTAAGGAGAACTCCCCAAAAATGAACAAACAAAATTTAGAAAAAAAACCTAAGAAGAAATTGCAACGTGGACTACATAACCGACACATACAACTTATAGCCCTTGGTGGAGCGATTGGAACAGGTCTCTTCATGGGATCAGGAAAAACAATCAGTGTAGCAGGCCCCTCAATTCTACTCGTTTATGCAATTATTGGTTGTGCTCTATACTTTGTCATGCGCGCTATGGGAGAGTTATTGCTTTCTAATACACAATACCGATCTTTTATTGACTTCTCAACCGATCTTCTAGGGCCATGTGCCGGATTCTTTATCGGCTGGACATATTGGTTGTGTTGGATTGTCACTGGAACTGCTGAAATTATTGCTATTGTCACTTATACACACTTTTGGTGGCCTGAGCTCAATCCGTGGATTCCTGTTATAATTGGTCTTATGTCCTTTTTAATTCTTAACCTCGTCGCCGTAAAACTATTTGGCGAACTTGAGTTTTGGTTTGGTTTTATCAAAATCGTAGCAATTCTAGTCCTAATCGTTGTAGGATTTTATATGATCTTTACCGGTTTTGTCTCTCCAAACGGTACGGTTGCTTCTCTTAGCCATATATGGAACGGTGGGAATATTTTTCCGCGAGGAATTACAGGCTTTTTTGCTGGATTTCAAATTGTTATTTTTGCTTTTGTTGGCATTGAACTCGCTGGAACAGCTGCTGCTGAAGTAAAAGAGCCTCAAAAAGCTTTACCACAGGCTGTTAATTCAATACCAATCCGCATTGTATTCTTTTATATATTCTCTCTTCTTGTGATTATGTCTGTGACGCCGTGGGATCAAATCAGTCCAGAAAAAAGCCCATTTGTAACAATGTATGCACTTATTGGTATCCCAACTGCTGCAGGTTTGATGAACTTTGTTGTCCTCACAGCTGCCGCCTCTTCAGCAAATAGTGGAATTTTTTCTACCAGCCGTATGATATATGGGCTAGCAACACAAAAAGGTGCTCCTAAATTTTTAGGAAAACTTTCTCGTAACCACGTTCCAGCCAACGCATTATTCTTTTCATGTATATGCATCTTATTTGGTTATGCCGTTGTATCGTTATCTCAAACACTCATAGCTGCTTTTACAATTGTTACGACAATTGCCGCAACTTTGTTTATATTTGTATGGTCTATCATTTTGATCAGCTATATCGTCTATCGCCGCAATCGTCCTCTCCAGCATACTGTCTCTCCTTATAAAATGCCAGGAGGTGTTGTTATGTGTTGGGCGCTTCTTGTTTTCTTTGCATTCATTATCTATTTATTGTCATTAGAAGCTGACACTGCCATAGCTTTAAAATACACTCCAGCATGGTTCATATTTTTAGGAATTGTATACTTTCTTTTTGGGAAAAAGAATTATGCAAAAAATTAAAAAATAAAGCTTATATTACAAAAAACATATAAACAAAAAACATATAAAAAGGGTAACTAAAGTTACCCTTTTTATATTTATCTATAAAATTATAAAAGCTATTGACAAAATATCTCTGTAGAATCTTCAATTACGCTCTTTATCAACCAAAGCATTCGATTTTATCCAAGGCATCATAGAACGAAGTTTTTTACCCACTTCTTCAATAGGATGATTATCATTTAAACGCCGCATACTTTTAAAATGAGCAGCACCAGCTTTATATTCTTGAATCCAATTCGATGTAAATTTACCCGTTTGAATATCTTTCAATATACGTTTCATTTCTGCTCTGGTTTCATCCGTAATCACACGTGGACCAGACATATATTCACCCCATTCAGCTGTATTAGAAATCGAATAATTCATATTTGCAATGCCCCCTTCATACATGAGATCAACAATCAGTTTAACCTCATGCAAACACTCAAAATAAGCCATTTCCGGTGCATAACCTGCTTGTGTTAATGTTTCATAACCTGCTCGAATCAATTCAACAAGACCACCACAAAGAACCGCTTGTTCACCAAAAAGATCAGTTTCGCACTCTTCTTTAAATGTTGTTTCAATCACCCCAGCACGTCCACCACCAAGTCCACATGCATAAGATAATGCTACATTATGTGCATGCCCTGAAGCATCTTGCGCCACCGCTATTAAGCAAGGAACACCACAACCCCGTTGGTATTCATGACGAACTGTATGCCCTGGACCTTTAGGAGCAATCATCACAATATCAACGTTTTTTTTAGGTTCAATCAAGCCAAAATGAATGCTCAAACCATGCGCAAAAGCAATCGCTGCCCCATCGTGTAAATGATCATGAATATGTTCCTTATAAATATCAGCTTGCAATTCATCTGGTGTTGCCATCATGATGAGATCTGCCCATTTTGCTGCTTCAGCAACACTCACCACTTCAAAACCATCAGCCATGGCTTTTTTAACTGTTTCCGACCCTGAACGCAAAGCTATTTGCACATTTTTAACACCAGAATCTTTCAAGTTTAAAGCGTGCGCACGCCCTTGAGAACCATAACCAACAATGGCTACTTTTTTCCCTTTAATGAGATTAACATCCGCATCACGATCATAATAAACACGCATAAAAAATTCCTTCTTTCTCTATTTAAACTGGATTTCAGATTATTTTTATTCAATAAGAAACATTATCTACAGTGCATCACACACTTATAAAGACAAAAAAAACCGCTTATAAGAACACAGCAATTGAATAATTTTAAAGTTTACATATTGCATAGAAAAAACTGTAGTCCCCAAACATTCCTAAAACATATACGGATCCCCAAATAAACTTCAACTGCTATTCTACAAAAACAATAATTACACAAAATAAGATTTCTAAAGAAAATTTAGCTAATATTCTACTCTTTTATCGTGCAACAACGCTATATTCTAAAAATTAAGATACAACATACAATCTTTAACATGAACCAAATCAATACGGATAGCAAGAAAAATTACAAAATAACAAGTATTGTTTTAATACAACCTTCAAAAGCATATACAACAATATCTTTAGAATAATAGAGAGGATGTTTTTACTTTTTACGTTCTTTTAATATCCACGCCTCTCACACGAAGAAGCCCCCATACGGCTATTATGTTATCCATTTATGGCGCCTTATAAAAAAATTTTAATATGCTCAAGCCCTTTTCAAGAATTCCCTATAATAGTGTAAGATTTATTGCACATCACTCTCTTTACTTCATAAAGCTACAAGTCGATATCATCATTCTATTTAACAGCTCCTATTGCATTAAGCTTATTCATAAGGAGATTTTACGTTATACTATTTACAGATAACCCAAAAATGAGCTCAAATATCAAGAAAATTTGTGTATTGATCCATTAAAATCCTACGCACTCCTTTATAAGGGAAATACTTTCAAAACCCTACTTCTTCTCCATTCAAAGAAATTATAATAAGAAGATTTTAAAACTTCCTCATAATGGATAGTACAAATAAAAAACATCGCATGCACTCAAAAACAAAAGATAGAAAGCAACCAATAAATAGAGGAACAATAGAATATTTATAATGCACGATAATAGTGCTATTTATCTCAACATATATAAAATTGTTTTTTAAGATAAATTGGCAAACCTCTATAAAAATTTCTTTTCCAATTTTTATAGAGAGAAAAAGATTACGATAATAACCGGATAAAACGCTGAACAGTCTCATGTATTCCATACTCTAATGCATCAGCAATGAGCCCATGGCCAATAGAAACTTCATCAAGCCAAGGAATATTTTTGACAAGAGCAGGAAGATTCATAAGTGTCAGATCATGCCCTGCGTTTATACCTAACTGCAATTCTTTTGCTCTTCTTGCTGCTAAAACAAGTTTATTGAGCTCTTGATCTTGTTTTGTTTTATCCTGAAATGCACCACCGTAAGGTCCCGTGTAAAATTCCACACGATCAGCGCCCATTGCTTTAGCAATATCAAGACCATCGACAGTAGGATTAGCAAAAAGGGATACACGAATCTTTCTTTTTTTTAAATTCTGAATAATAGGTGCTAAAAATTCTGCATCATGAGCAAAATTCCACCCATGATCAGACGTTGACTGATCTGGATCATCAGGAACAAGGGTAATCTGGTCCGCATAATTTTCAGCGATATCCAAAAATTGATCACTTGGATAACCTTCAATATTAAACTCAGCAGTAGGAAAAGTGTTCTTTATTAAACAGTATATATCTGGCAAATCCGAAAAACGAATATGCCTTTCATCAGGGCGCGGATGAACCGTCAAACCTGTTGCTCCAGCAGCAAGCGCTATATGCCCAATATTCGTTATACTTGGCCACGGAAGATTACGTCGATTACGCAAAACAGCAACAGCATTAAGATTAACCGAAAGTTTTACCGCCATGCCCATTTCCATTTTTTATAGTGTGTAACAAGATAGAAAAAAGGCATTTTCCATCTGAAACTGAGATGATACACATATTTTCTCTATCGAACAATCGTTAAACGCTCTGCTGCGCGGGTAATTCCCGTATAAAGCCAGCGCGCATACATATCACGAAATGCAAAACTTTCATCAAACAAAACGACATTATTCCATTGAGAACCTTGCGCCTTATGAACCGTTAATGCATACCCATAATCAAAATCATCATATCGCTTTTTTAATTGCCATGAAATTTCTTGATCAGGGTTTTCAAACGCTGCTTTTAAAAGTTTAATCTTTGCTACCCCACGCTCACTTTCTTCTGGTTTCACAAGAAGATTAATACTTGGTTTAACGGTCTCCTTCTGTGAAGTCATCACCTTCCATAAAGAGCCATTCAACAAACCTTTAATCGGATCATTTCGCAAACACACCAGCTTATCTCCCGCTTGTGGATAATCTGCTGTAAATCCCTTTAACACACGCAAACGCTGATTATAAAGGTGGCGTGTACGATTAACCCCTACCAAGACCTGATCAGCATCCAAAACCAATTGTTGATTGACCTCTTTACGTGTCACAACGCGCGCTTCTCCATAGTCACCATAAGCAATATCGCGTCCTTCACGTACATCCATAGCAAGACGTATAATCGGATTATCTCGCGCTTGCCGATGAATTTCTGAAAGAAGAAAATCTGGTTCTCCATTAGAAAAAAAGCCTCCACCTGATATAGGAGGCAATTGACCTGGATCACCAAGAACAAGAATTGGCGTTCGAAAACTCATTAAATCACGGGCCAATTTTTCATCTACCATCGAGCACTCATCAACAATAATGAGTTTAGCTTGTGCAGCAGCACTTCTTCGATTTAACGTAAATGTTGGAGCAATAGACTTTTTTCCTGTTATTTCATCGGAAACTTCCTCTTCTCCACGCGGACAATAAATCAGCGAATGAATCGTACAAGCATTGCTTGCACCTTTAGAACGCAAAACCTGCGCCGCCTTCCCTGTAAAAGCAGCAAATTGAACAGAACCATCAACTGTCTCTGCAAAATAGCGTGCAAGCGTCGTCTTACCCGTCCCCGCATAGCCAAAAAGGCGAAAAAGAGGAAAACGCCCTTCCTTCAACCACGCGGCAACAGCCTTCAATGCATTATCCTGTTCCGGCGAAAACTGCATAGCTTACCAACATAAGATTTGCATAAAAAGAGCAGTATTTTGAAAAAAAACGACTATCAAGAAAAACCTTTTTATTAAGAATTGCTGACACACGCCCATCTAACAACTTTCGTAGCACAATTATCAATTATTTACCCATTGTTTTTTCAAGATATTGTAACAATCTAAATTTTATCTATACATCGATCTTCTTGGTAACACCTTATGCGTATCAAATAAAATATCATTTTTTACAACAGTAACACCAACAATGGAAGATGCATATCTTAAATTTAAAATAACACCTATATACGCTTTTTCTAACCAAAATTTAGAATGAGAAAAAGAGCATTGCAATTGCAAAACCCTCACTAGAAAAAATGTCCTTAACAGGATAAGAATAATGTAATTTTTGAACGCTATTTTACACAATCAATCAGCTTTCTTGCACATAAAAATAAAGTACATCCACTATTACGAAAGAATAATTAAATATATCAAAAACCTTTTGGCAAAAATAGAAATAGCTCTCAACAAAACGACTTAATCCTATGATGATACACCTATAAAGTTCCTATCTCCCTCTCATCATGATTTTAATAAATTTACTCTTCATGCTACAAATAAGTGATATCTCAACGAATAAAGAGAGACATCACACTTATATGAAGCACGCTTTATCTCGCACAAATACGTAGCTTTTTCTGTTTCAACAATAAAATATGGTTCGTAAGTATGGCCTTCTTGGTGGTCTATTATAGAAAACTGGGACATGGCTTTAGTCCAGCGTAGCACTTCAGGTTCGTCCTCTAGAATATGAGAAAAGCGCAATTCTCCATCTACTGAGTCAAACTTTTTCTTTTTGTCGCAATGTTTTAAAGTTTATAAAAACTAACTGATTAATGCTATTCTTATTGCTAGAAATAACAATAAATCAAGGGATATAATTTGTTAATAGGCTTGGCGTTATGTCAAAATATCAGCGATGAGATTGCTTTTTGGTTGTTTTAGAAATGAAATAATGAGCTCAAATATTGATGAATGAAACGGGAGGTTTAAATTGAAAATATTAATTCCAGATGACTATCAAAAAGCCACCCTAACATTACAGTCTATTACAAAATTAATGACATCACATGAAGTGCTGGTTATAAATAATTTAGCTAAAGAATGTGATTTAGAAGATAAGCTCAAAGAGATAGATATTCTTATCTTAATCAGAGAGCGGACTATAGTTGATAGAAATCTTCTCCTGAAACTGCCAAATTTAAAATTAATCTGCCAAACAGGCCCTATAGGTTCACATATTGATATAGAAACTTGTAGAGACTTAGGAATTGAAATATTAGACGGTGGTGGAGATCCAACTTCTGCTGCTGAATTTGCGTGGCTCTTAATTATGTCTGCGCGTAGAAAACTCTGTAAATCTGTATCTGATATGAAAAAAGGACGATGGCAAACAACATTTGGCAACCAAATGAAAGGGGCTACTCTTGGAATATTCGGGTTTGGCCGTATTGGTAAAATGGTTGCTCAATATGCTCAAGCTTTTGGCATGTCCATTTTGGTTTATGGGAGCGAGCGTTCAACGCAAGAAGCAAAAAATTTAGGTTATCATTTTACGCATTCAAAAGATGAATTTTTTACACGTCCTGACGTTATATCCGTCCATTTACGTTTAAGCGATAAAACCAGAGAAATCATAAAATTAGATGATCTATTGAGCATGAAACCTCATGCTATTTTTGTCAACACAGCGCGTTCAGCTTTGGTTGAAAAAGGGGCGATAGAAAAAATACTAAGTTTGGAAAATTCAATTTACTTTGCACTGGATGTTTATGACAGCGAGCCAGTATATGAAAGCAAATTATTGCAATCAGATAGAGTTCTTTGCACACCGCATCTGGGCTATGTGACTGAAGAAAGCTTTGAGAATTATTTTGAAAAAGCTTGCCAAAATATAGCATCTTTTATAAAGAGCACTTAATGCCGGCTGAGCCAATGTTTGTAAAATTATCTTATATCACTAGCATATCAAATTTGTACGACACATAATAGCTTATTTCCTTAAATTAAGCATATTCCTTAGCTTTCATATTCATACCAATCGTATTGACAGATTTTTATGTAATCAGCATAAAATACCTCATTTATTATTGCAATCATTATTAAAAAAGGCTACTTCATTGGAATACACTTTAATTGGAGGGGGCATAGTGGGCAATAATAAATTTATAGAAAAAAATTATTATAGATGGATTGTATTACTTGTTGCCACGATCGCTCAAGCATCAGCCTGCTTCTTTGTTCAAGGGATTGGTCCTTTAGCTGAATTTTTTAAGAAGGATTTCTTGCTTAGTGACTCTCAGATAGGTTTACTATCTTCAGCAGCACAGTTCCTACCTATTATTGGATTACTTGTAGCTGGTGAATTACTAGACAAGTTTAACGAGCACTATATTATTGGAGTTGGCGCGATCGGCGTTTCTGTCGCTCTTTTGTTGGAAGCAATCGCAGATAACTATATTTCCCTTTTGGTTTGTTTGCTAATTGTAGGGGGATTTATAGTTCTGCTCAACTCGGTAGTGCTAAATCCGTTTCTTCATGGTTTCCACAATCGCAACGCGGATTTGCAATGGGAATAAGGCAGGCGGGGCTACCATTAGGTAGAGGCATTAGCTGGGTATAGTTATTCCTGCGAGTGCCCTTGTCTATGGCATACAAGGTGCGTTTTTGGTCGGTACCATAGTTTCTTTTTTAGGTGGATGTATATTTATTATTTTTATCACTCACCAGCAAAAGTTATCACTATCGTTCCAGAAAGCAAGGCAAAAGTTTCGTTCTATGCAAATGTAAGGTCACGTCTTGCGATGTGGCTGCGCCGCATATGAAGAATAATATTTTTTCAAACGTTTCACTTGTGATCGTTTAATATGTTTTAACCATTTTTATAACGATTTATTTTTATAGAATCTATCACCTGTCTCTAGATAAAAGTGCTTATTTATTTTTTGTTTCACAGGCTTCTGGTGCCTTAGGAAGAATTATTTTAGCAGCGTGGAGTGATCATTGTAGAAAAGGACGATTTTTTCCTGTCTTGTTTTGCATGATTGCAATCGTTTTTGGATTTTTAATATTAATTTTGAGCATGAGTGGATCGATAATTTATTTAACTATTTTATCTGCTTGGTTAGTTTTTGGAGGAATGGGATAGTATGGCCCTTGGGTTGCTTATATTGTAGACTCTTCGCCGAAAGAAAGCGTTGGCTTTTCTCTGGATTTAGGAATGTCTATAAATCAAATCGCAATCATTACTGCTCCACGATTATTTGGATTAATCCAAGATTTTACAGAAACTTATTTACTAACATGGCTGATTTTAATTATTGTTTTTTCACTTTTCTTAATAAGAAAGTAGGGAAATATAATTGGGGAGGAAATTATAATGATAAATGAAAATACTTTTGAGTTGAGCAATATCGAAAGAGACAAACTTTGAGAGGCTTTAGACCATGTTATTTATGATCCATACGGGTGGTATTGAATATTCGGTTGAGCTAAAAAATAGCATTTTCGCTGCTACCCCATAGAATATTAACAATTCTTATGAACCAAAAGGTGTCTATTACTCCCAGACCATATCTAATCTTTGAAAATCTTCCAATTGATAGACAAATTAATACGTCACCTAATCCTTATAATTTAGATGCGTCTTGTAAAAGTGGCTATATTAGCGAAAATTTAATTATGATGTTTTCTTTATTGATCGGAGAGCCTTATTCAATTAAGTTTGAAGGCGAACATATAGTAAATAACATAGTTCCTTTAGAGGATAATAAAAAAGATTATACAGGATTAGGATCTGAAGTTGAGTTAGATTTTCATACAGAAAATGCTGCACTAAAATTTATAACGAGTTTAAATTTATCTCCTAAAGGGGATAATTTTATCTGGTGTTCGCAATGGTGTTGATGGCCCGTTAACGAGAATATCTGATACACGTCTAGCTTTAAAACTTTTAAGTGAGGAGGATTTGAGGAGCTTAAGGGATAATTTATATATAATTAATGTTCCCTATAGATGGAGAAAAAATGGGGTAACCTCTACAAGTAAAGTGCCCCTAGTTCAAGGGGACGGTGAATTCCCAGATATCAGCGCTGTTTTTTATCCAGGCATGTTAGAGCCACAGTCAAAAAAGCCAAGAAAGCTTCAGATCATTTTTATGAAGCTATTAAGGCTGTATCTTTTGGAATTGATGTACAACCCATAAGATTATTATACATTGATAACAGAATGGCTCTACACTCTAGAGATAAATTTTATGGATCATTTGATCGTTATGAAAATCCAATGCGGTGGATTCAAAGAGTGTTTGTGTCTGCAGATTTATGGAATCATAGATATGTAGAACAAATAAAAGAAAGAGTATTTGATTTTCAATGCTAATGTCCTGATAATGATATAATGGTGAGTATTATTCTGATTTATATATATTGACTACATATCTCATATGTATAGATTCCTCCCGCATAATCAGGTGAGGCTACTACCTGATTATAGGCTATGGTGGCCAATTGATTTTCTATGACTGCATTTGCTTTTTGTTATATTTGCCCTTCTTTTCAAGTCGCTAGGGGATTCTCCTATCAAGCCCTTGAAAGAGTGATTTGGAGTAATTTCATAATGCGAAACCAAAACATAGTGACAAACTTTTCTATTGTTTTCACAAATATGACGGTTTGCATGGTTGCACCCTTCAAGCAGTGTGGCTTTTTTTCTTGCACGATGAAATCATTCATATATGAGACAACATAATTAATTTATAACAGATAATTCAATGTATTATCTAAAAAATGCAACGAAATAGCTATTAATGTGAACATATGAATTAAAAAAACAAACATCGCGTACAAATAAATTCAAACATACTTGTGCACACGACTTATAACATTTTTTAGATGAACAAATAATAATACACCCCATGTCTTTAAACAAAGAATGAAAATCATAAAATGAGCTCTAAGGATAATAAGAACTCTCCACAAAGAAGTGACAGAGATGAAGACTCCAAAGACTTCATCATCACCATCCTTCAGCATTTTGTTAACATATTCATTTTATACAAGAATCTTTCCCGCGGAAGAAATAGCATTTGCAATAGCTTCTTCGCTTGCCTCATCGGGTAATAACATCTCATTATGAGCACATCCCGATGGGATCATAGGAAAACAGTTTTCTAAATGATAAACACGACAATCAAAAAGAACAGGCTTATCACAGTCAATCATCTGCTGAATTTTATCATCAAGTTCATCGGGTTTTGAACAATGAATTCCCACGGCTCCATAAGCTTGTGCCAATTTCACAAAGTCAGGCATAGATTCCGTATAAGAATGAGAAAGACGATTACCATGCAGCAATTGCTGCCACTGGCGGACCATTCCCATATACTGATTATTTAAAATGAAAATTTTCACCGGTGTGTCATGCTGAATAGCTGTTGCAAGCTCTTGAATATTCATCTGAATGGAGGCATCACCAGAAATACACACAACAAGCGCATCAGGATGCGCTATTTGAACACCTATAGCAGCAGGTAAACCATATCCCATCGTTCCAAGACCACCAGAAGTCATCCAATGTTTTGGTTCATCAAAATGATAATACTGCGCTGCCCACATCTGATGCTGCCCGACATCCGTTGTAATATAAGCATTCGCATCTTTGGTAAAAGCATACAGCCGTTCAAGAGCATATTGCGGCATAATGACATCTTTTTTCTCCGCATATGCCAATGAATTACGAGCTTTCCAACGGTTAATTTGCGTCCACCACGCCTCACGGACTTCACTGTTAAACGCTGGTTGCTGTATCTTTAAGAGTTGCGTCATATCTCCTAAAACACAAGCCACATCACCAATAATTGGAACTTCTGCTTTTACAATTTTATTGATAGAAGAAGGGTCAATATCAATATGAATAATACGCGCATGAGGTGCAAATGCATCAAGGCGCCCGGTGATACGATCATCAAATCGTGCTCCAACAGCTAACATGACATCACAATCATGCATGGCCATATTAGCCTCATAGGTTCCATGCATTCCAAGCATTCCAAGCCAATTTTTACCGGAAGCAGGATAAGCACCAAGTCCCATTAATGTTGAAGTAATCGGAAAATCCCCCAATTGAACCAAATTACGTAAAAGCTGTATAGCTTTCATCCCCGATGAAATAACACCACCACCAGAATAAATAATAGGGCGTTTTGCCTCAACTAAAAGAGAAACGGCAGATTCAATAGCCTTAGTATTCCCTTTCAACGATGGAAAAGAATGTAAAGACTCCTGAACTTGAGGTGCTCTATAAAATCCTGAAGCAAATTGAACATCCTTAGGAATATCAATCAAAACCGGCCCAGGACGACCTGATTGAGCAAGAAAAAAAGCTTCATGAATAATAGCCGCAAGATCATTGACATTTTTAACCAGCCAATTACGCTTCGTACAAGGCTTTGTAATTCCAACTGTATCAGCCTCTTGAAAAGCATTTGTTCCAATCACCGTTGTTGACACCTGCCCAGAAAAACAAATAAGAGGTATCGAATCCATAAGAGCATCTTGCAAAGGTGTAACAGCATTCGTTGCCCCTGGACCAGAAGTCACAAGCATAACCCCTACCTTCCCTGTGCTGCGTGCATAGCCTTCAGCTGCATGCCCTGCGGCTTGTTCATGGCGCACCAAAATATGCTGGAGTGTATCTTGGTGATAAAGAACATCAAAAATAGGCAAAACAGCCCCACCAGGATAACCAAAAATATGTTCAACGCCTTGATCTATAAGAGCTTGAACCACTATTTCAGCGCCCGACATTATTTTTCCATCTGCACTCTCTTGCTTTCTTGGATCATTTCTCATTTTTCCCACTCACCTACTTTATAGGACAATAAAAAAGCCCCTAACGGAGCCCATAAAAAAAGCCCCCAAAGGAGCCCATTACACAACACATACTGTATGATTACCCCCATTATTCCAACGTATAAAATATATAAAAAATTCCTTGTAGAGAGATTTCTAATTCCATTGATACCATTCGTCAATAAAAAATTATATTTTCTAAAAAATTTCTTTTTCACGAATTATCTTTTATCTTTCGATAAGTTTCTTTGCAAAGCTCTAACTCTTTTATCAAAAAGTAAGCATCCATTCTTCATCAAATTGATTACGAAACCATGTCATTTGTCTTTTTGCATATCTCCTCGTTTGTATTTTTACCGCTTCAAGAGCATTCTCAAAGCTTCTATATCCATCCAAATAAGCCATAAATTCAGGTATACCAATAGCCTTCATTGCTGGTAAAGAAGGGGAAAGTTTAAGTTTTTTCATAGCCACCACTTCTTCTAAAGCTCCTCTTTCAATCATAGAATCCAAGCGTTTATGAATACGTTCATAAAGCAGAGAACGTGGTGGCATGAGAAGAATTTTTTCGGTCAAATTCGGCGCAATGATAGGTGTTGTTTTTTGTTTCTGCCACCAACTGAGCGTCTTACCGGTTGCATCATAAACTTCCAAAGCACGGACAATACGCTGTCTATCGTGCGAAGAAATTTTTTCAGCAACAACAGTATCAATCTGCAACAACTGGCGATAAAGACTTTCAGGTCCCTCTTTATCAAGCAGCAAACGCCACTTCTGCCGCACAACATCTGGAACATAAGGAATTTTTGAAATCCCCTCTAAAAGAGCACGAAAATAAAGTCCTGTCCCACCAACAAAAATAACTGATCTTAAAGAAAAAGTAGTCAATAGCTTCTCGACATCACACAACCATTGCCCTACCGAATAATTCAAAATAGGACTCACATGACCATAAAGATAATGGGGAACAATCGCGGTATCAGCCTCCCCCGGCCGTGCCGTTAAAATATTTAAAACATCATAAACCTGCATTGAATCAGTATTAATAATGAGAGCATTTTTTTCTTGAGCCATTTGCAAGGCAAGTTCTGACTTCCCACTTGCCGTTGGCCCCGCTATTAATGTAACTGTTCTCTGTGCCATGAATAGCAATTTCTCCCAATCAATAATTTATTACAACATGCAGACACCCCCAAAGCCTTCCTGTATTTTCTCTCCATTATCATAGAGTAAATACTTCAAACAAAAAATACGAACACAAATTCCCCTTAAGACAAAGCCCCTTATGAAACTTATAAAAAAGAAAAAATGGACTTAATAACAACACCAAAGGAATTTCCAAGCATTTTTTGCTATCGTAATTCAATAACAAACCACAGCTATAATAATTCTGTCCGTTAAGGCCATTAAAAATATACTCTTTGTCATCATTTATGAAAATAATACTAAGTTTAATCTATACAATCAAATAGCTTTATTTTTTCCTATAAAAATAGCATGCTACGCCGGTTTATAATAAGAGCCTCATAAAGTATCATATCAATACCATTTACTTGCGCATCACAAGCAGAGATAAAAATGGACTTAAGAAAGGTGTACCAATATCTCTTATGCAGCACTTCAAAGTCTAGGCTGTTACAATATTGAGAACTGAAAAATACTATGATGACACCAATTTATACTTTGATATTCAGCATAAAGATATAATGATTTCCAATGGATTTTATATTGCACACCCCATACTCTCTATCGTGAAATGAGCTTGAGAAATATTGGACATCACATGGCTGACTTGCAAAATATCCCACACACTAAGGCTGATAAAAAACAAAAAATAATTTTTTAAGGATCAATCCATTAGGAGCGTTACGAACCGTAACTCTCCATCTGGACGCGCTACAATAAATAGAGCATTTTTGCGTCCAGCTTCACGTAATTTATGAATACGTTTTTTAGCCTCATCAATTGTTGTGATAGAACTCTGATTGATATCAACAATCACTTCACCAACGCGAATACGCTTTTTATCCGCTGCACTATTTTGTGCAACAGATGTCACCACTAGTCCTCGAAGTTTATCTGAAATTGAATAACGATGACGCAAATCCTCTGTCAGTTCAGATAACGTCATTCCCATAAATTGCATTGTCGCGTTTTTCGACAGATCTTGATTTTTTTTATCATCAACTTCTTCTGTATCTTCATTTGGATCTGTTTCAATCAAACGTCCAAGCTTAACTTTTACTGTTGCTTCTTGCCCATTGCGTAAAATAGTAACGTCCACCACTTTTCCTTCTGAACTTTCTGCAACTAAACGCGGCAAATCACGTGCATGCTTAATTTTGGAATTACCAAAGGAAAGAATAACATCTCCAGTTTGTAACTGGCTATTATCTACATTATTTTCTTCCGTCTGTTCTATTTTACCAGCCACCAATGCTCCCACAGCATTGTCCAATTTTAAACTTTTTGCAATATCCTCTGTTACCGGCTGAATACGAATAGCCAACCAACCACGCCTTATTTCTCCAAAATCACGCAATTGATTAATAACAGAAAGAGCCATATCCGATGGAATAGCAAATCCAATACCGATAGATCCTCCCGAAGGTGAAACAATTGCTGTATTAATGCCAATGACTTCACCATTTCTATCAAATAACGGCCCACCAGAATTTCCCCGATTAATTGCTGCATCTGTTTGAATAAAATTATCATAGGGACCAGCATTAAGATCACGGTTACGTGCAGAAATAATACCAACCGTCACACTTCCACCAAAACCATAAGGATTACCAATAGCCATAACCCAGTCACCAATACGTGCTTTTTCTGAGTCACCAAAACGCACAGCTTTTAATTTTTTACTTCCTGCATCGACTTGAAGCAACGCCAAATCAGTTTTGCTATCCTTTCCAAGAAGCTTTGCCTTTAGTTTTGTACCATCCGTAAAATTAACTTCAATATCATCAGCATCTACAATAACATGATAATTTGTAACAATAATCCCTTTTTGCGCATCAATCACAAAACCAGAGCCTAAAGAACGCACCTTTTGAAATTGACTATCTTTTTGACCATCCTTGGGTGTAAAAAAATCACTGAAATATTCCTCCAGCAATGAATCTTTTGGGATAACGGGTACCGAGGTGTTTGCATCCTGTTCTGTTCCTTCAACAGTCTGCGCCGTGGAAATATTCACAACTGTTTCCAAAAGCTCAGAAGCTAAATCAGGAATAGAAAGCAATGCCTTGCTTGTCTCGGCTCCCCAAGACAAACTCACTGATCCTGATAGAAACAAAGTCACACAAAAAACAACTCTTGTGATAAAAAACTTTAAAAACGTATTTTTACTCACGATACTTCTATCCATGACATGCCTTTAATCAAAGATGCAAAGAGCCCCACTAAATTTATCTACGTAAAACCAGCACGGCTCGATACTCTCTACCACTTTTACCATAAAAGAAAATGGTCACAGATCATTCTTTTCATGCAAAATCTCGTATCTGCAATCCATTATTTTATCTATTCTCTCCCGATTTTGGATCAGTTTTACTGAGGCCAGTATTCATTGTCGGTAAGAATGCTTTATTTGCCTGCGGCGGATTACGAAAATAGAAAAAGAAATCCTCATTTGGAGAAATTACCATCGGTGTTTTCTCTAAATTCTTGTATTGTTCCATCGCCAACCAAAAATCGTAAAAAGACGGATTAGCCTCCCTCGCATTCAATAAAAGACGAATACTTTCAGCTTGACCTTCACCACGGGTAATTTCAGCATCACGCTTTGCAGCTGCTACAATTTCTTCATATTCACGATTAGCTTCTGCCACAATACGATCTCGCTCCTGCTGACCACGAGCCCGGATATTTTCCGCAGCAGCTTCACGTTCAGCTGCCATTTGCCGATAGACATCTTCTGAAACAGCATCAGTCAAATCGGTTTTACGAATACGCACATCAACAATGGTAATACCCAACGAGCCTGCATCTACAGAAAATTGCTTCTGTACTTCAGCCATCATCGCGCCTCGTTCATCCGATAAGGCTGCTTTAAATTCTCGCTTACCATAAACAGCACGCAAAGCGTCAATAAACCGTGGTGCAAGGTTTTCACGTGCCGCAATTTGTGGACGCCCAGAAGCAATGCGCTGTAAAAACAACTTAGGATCTGTAATACGGTAAATAAAGAACGCATCCACCTCATAATACGCACCACCACGAACCTGTACAGATTGTGTAGGAACATCGTAACGCAATAACCGATTATCAACAATGATCATCTTATCGATAAAGGGCGCCTTGAAATAGATTCCAGGATTAGATTCTACCTGAACAATTTGTCCAAAACGCTTAATTGCTACTTGTTGACGAGGATAGACGATAAATACGGACATCCACAAAATCATCAAAACAAACACTATAGCACTAAAAACAAACAAAAAGCGAGATTGCTGCATAATTAATCTCCTCCAGAAATACGAGAATCTAAGAGTAACGCAGGACGCGCTGCTGTTGCCTTTACTTTTTCCGATGACTTGCTACGCAACAATTCATTCAAAGGTAAATAAGGCACCGCTGGAGAATTTGCCTGATCAAGAACCAGCTTATTTGGTGAAGAAAGAATCCGCCCCATCGTCTCCATATAGAGACGGTAGCGAGCAGCTTCTGGTGAAATCGCAGCCTCTCGAGCTATCGCCTGAAAACGTTCAGCACGCCCTGTTGCCTCTTCAACCATTTGTGCCTTTTCACCTTTTGCGATTTCCCGTGTGCGTGAAGCTTCACCATTTGCTAAACCAATTTTCGTAAAACGCACACGATTCCCCTCTTCAATCATTCTTCCACGTTCCTGCTCCGCCTGCTGAACAGAATTAAACGCAGCAGCAACCTTTGTCGGAGGAGCAGCTTCACTGATAGAAACACGGCTTATTTCGACACCAAGTTGATATTTATCCACAGTCAACTGGATAATCTTTCTAACGTCATTAGCAACTTCTTCTTTCTTGTCACGTAAAACATCATCAACCGGCCGCGAACCAATGACCTCACGCATTGCACTCTCAGCAACTTGGCGGACAGTTCCCTCTTGATCATTCACATTGAATAAAAACTGACTAGGGTATGAAATCCGATAATAAACGGAAAAATTAACATTAACGATATTTTGATCACTCGAAAGCATTAAACCATCACTTTGTTGCGCCTGACCGGGCTTCCCACCAATCGCGATTGTTTTTTCCGTTAAAGGGACTTTCATATAGGTCTCAATTGGCCAAAAATGAAAATGCAACCCATCACCAATAATGCCTTCTTTAGGGATGCCAAAGCGCAACTCTACCGCTTGTTCATTTTGCTGAACAATATAAATTGACTGGTATAGCCAAAAAAACACAATAAGCAGAAGGAATAAAACAGAAAAACTGCTTCTCCCGAATTGTTTAAACTGATCCTGCCCTTTGCGCAAAATTTCATTAAGATTAGGACCATTTTCGCCACCATTACCGCCACCAGAACCAAAGAGATTCTTAGCTGGTGTTTTTTTGTCACCACTGTTTTTATCGCCACTCCACGGGCCACCACCATTTTGATTTGTCCAGGGCATTATCACCTCTTTAACTGATTACCACTACTCGAACACCAACCATTTGCTTGATCTTATAGGGTGTCTCTTACCTCATTACAATACAACTGATAAACCCTTCCACTTCATATTACAAAAAATTATTTCCGCTCATAAACAACAAAACGTGTCGGATGACTATCTTTATCCCCTTTTGGAATATCTTGTGTTTGCACAATAGTCCACTTTTCTTTATCAAAAACAGGAAAAAAACTATCACCTTCTATAGAAGCTAAAACTTCTGTAAGAAATATTTTATCAGCCATATGCAACCCTTGTTGAAAAATTGCACCACCACCAATAATAAAAATTTCCTCTACATCATTTTGAGAAGCAACGCTTGTTGCAAGAGAACAAGCTTGCGATAAAGAGTGAGCAACAACAGCCCCCTCAGCACAAAAGGTACAATCACGCGTAATGACGATATTTGTACGCCCTGGTAAAGGTCTCCTAATAGAATCCCAAGTTTTTCTTCCCATAATAATGGGCTTACGCAACGTCAAAGCTTTAAAGCGTTGCAAATCCGTCGATAAATGCCACGGCATGGCACCTTCACGACCGATAACACCATTTTCTGCAACAGCAGCAATTAAACAAATGGAAATCGTCATATTGCTACCGGCGCTTTAATATGGGGTTGTGCTTCATAATTAAGCAACTCAAAATCCTCAAATTGAAAAGAAAAAAGATCTGTTACCGCTGGATTTATGCGCATACATGGCAAAGCATTTGGTATACGAGACAATTGATATTTTGCCTGTTCAAAATGATTAGAATAAAGATGAGCATCTCCCAGAGTATGAATAAAATCGCCTACTTTAAGACCGCTTACTTGCGCAATCATCATCGTTAGCAATGCGTAGGATGCAATATTGAATGGAACACCTAAGAAAATATCCGCCGAACGCTGATAAAGTTGACAAGATAATTTCCCCTCCGCAATGTAAAATTGAAAAAGACAATGACACGGAGGCAACGCCATTTCCTCTATTAATGCAGGATTCCAAGCTGATACAATCAAGCGACGAGAATCTGGCGTTTCCTTAATCATCGTTAAAAGATTGTTAATTTGATCAATATGGCGTCCATCAGGAGCGGGCCAAGAACGCCACTGATAACCATAAACAGGACCAAGATTTCCCTTTTCATCAGCCCACTCGTCCCAAATTGACACACCATGCTCTTTCAACCAAGCGATATTTGTATCGCCTTTAAGAAACCACAAAAGTTCATAAATAATTGAACGTAAGTGTAGTTTCTTTGTTGTCAACAACGGAAATCCTGCTTGTAAATCAAAACGCATCTGATACCCAAAGATAGATCGCGTTCCAACACCCGTTCGATCTGTCCGATCAATACCCTGATTTAAAACATGAGATAAAAGAGCAAGATATGATTTCATGAGGGTATTATGTCCGATTCTTCTTATTATAGAAAATAAAAACTGTAAAATCCGTACAAACATAATTCAAATCTTTTTCCAAAAACATCTTACACAAGAAATTATCATGATCTAACTAAATTTTTGATGCAAAAGATAAAATACTATAGACAGCTTCTAAAAAAATGACATAAATGAACAAAGATGGATGAACATCAAATAAAGGGATCGACTATGGAAAAACAAGAAGCTTTAAAACCACATGATACAAGAAAACGTATCTGGGCTATCGTGTCCAGTGCATCAGGTAATCTAGTAGAATGGTATGACTTTTATGTTTATTCCTTTACATCTATTTATTTTGCATCACAATTCTTTCCCTCAGATGGCAATGACGTTACGCAACTTTTAAAAGCGGCGGGTGTTTTTGCTATTGGTTTTCTTATGCGCCCAATCGGCGGATGGCTTTTTGGCTTCATTGCCGATCGTTACGGACGCAAACGCTCAATGCTTATCTCTGTTTTTATGATGTGTGGTGGTTCGTTCTTAATCGCCCTACTTCCTACCTATGAAACCATTGGAATGGCAGCAGGAATTCTTTTACTTTTACTCAGAATGCTTCAGGGGCTTTCTGTTGGTGGTGAATACGGTACAACAGCAACTTATATGAGCGAAATCGCCCTCAAAAATCGCCGCGGATTTTTTAGCTCTTTCCAATATACCACACTGATTGGTGGTCAACTTCTAGCCAGTCTCGTTATATTCATTTTAGCGCTTTATCTCACCGAAGATCAGCTAAAAGCGTGGGGCTGGCGTATTCCATTTGCCATTGGTGGATGCGGCGCAATTGTTGCGATTTATCTACGCCGCACACTCCATGAGACAACGACCAAAGAAAGTCGTTCTAGTGCACAAGCTGGTAGTATTAGGGGACTTCTGAGCAACCACCGAAAAGCTTTCTTTCTGGTTATTGGCTTTACAGCTGGAGGATCGCTCACATTCTACACCTATACGACTTACATGCAGAAATATCTGATCACAACCACTGGCTTTGATAAACATACAGCCACAACAATCATGACGGCTGCACTCTTTGTTTTCATGTTACTCCAACCCCTCTTTGGTGCTCTTGCAGATAAAATTGGAACAAGAACTTCACTCCTTATTTGGAGTGTCTTATCTATTATCTTTACCATTCCTGGACTTAATATGATTGGTAGTACTGATAGTACATGGATTGCTTTATCAGTCATTACTGGAATGCTCTGCATTATGAGCTTTTATACATCTATCTCTGGCATTGTAAAATCAGAAATGTTTCCTGCTTCAGTACGAGCAATAGGAGTTGGGCTCTCTTATGCTATTGCCAACGCACTGTTTGGCGGTTCTGCTGAATATGTCGCACTTGGATTAAAAGATCTTGGATATGAATCTGTCTTCTATTTTTATATAACCGGCATGATGATTATTGCATTCATTGCTGTTCTCTTAATGCCAGATGCTCGCAAAAAAGGGTATTTACAAGGAGACGATATTCATTAACCTTTAATGTTAACAAACAAGGATTTTAACAAAAAAGCCCAGAGTACTGGGCTTTTTTTATATCCTTTCCGATAGAAGTTTAAAGCTCACAATTTTTTATCCCTTCAAACACTCTAAAGAAGCAATGTTCCCTCCTGCACACGCCGCTTATAAAAATAAATGGCTTCATATTATTATGTAATAAATACTTCTTTAGCTGAATTTAATTCACTGAAGATAAAAAACGTTTGATTTATTTTAATATTCCCATGCCCACTCAAAATCGAAGAAAAGTGATTATCTTTCAAGATAATTTTATCAATAATAAAGATTACACTCATGATTTTGTTTAATACGTTCTTAATAGTACCCCCTCATGCAAAACAAATTCTTTCATGAAAATAGAAAATACCATTATATTATGAATTCGCACACTTTTTTGAGAAACATTTCTCAATGCACCCAACTCCATTTCACAACGACACCCGTGAATGACATAACGTAAAAGCCCCGTAAAATATAAACATGAACATTACTCTCTTTACACTTAATAAAAGTGCAAGCCGCTATCATTATACTTTTGACGAACTCTTAATATTGTACTCCCCCTTAACACTTAAGCTCATTCATAAAAAGTATTTTAACAGATACACCAACCTCGCATGAAATAGTCAATAACATCATTTTACGAAACAACATCAAGCATATAAACTAAAGAGTATCATATCTTCATAAACACTCTGCATATGCAAATAATTCACAATCAAACAAAAAATAATATTTCCTTAAGGATAGTAAAAAGCGTATGATTTACGCAATGTAACAACACCATGAGCCCAAAACACCACTGATAGCTCTAGAAAAAATCTTTATGTTTCCCTAAAAAATTATCATGATACAATGGCGTTTTTATAATGCACATCGTAAATAGCTTTAAAAAGAAGAAAAGTTATAAATCTAAAAGGGGAATACTTCATGAATAATCAAACAACTTTAGATCCACATGATACAAGGAAACGTATTTTTGCTATCATATCCAGCGCATCAGGAAATCTGGTAGAATGGTACGACTTTTATGCTTACTCCTTTGCATCGGTTTATTTTGCATCACAATTTTTTCCTGAAGATGAAGATATTGTTACACAACTGTTAAAAACGGCAGGAATCTTTTTTATTGGCTTTCTTATGCGTCCAATTGGAGCATGGCTCTTTGGATACATTGCGGATCGTTATGGACGTAAACGCTCAATGCTTATTTCTGTTTTTATGATGTGTGGTGGCTCTTTTCTCATTGCCATACTTCCCACTTATAAAACCTTGGGAATAACAGCAGCATTTCTTCTCCTTTTAGTCCGTATGTTTCAAGGACTTTCCGTTGGCGGTGAATATGGTACAGCAGCAACTTATATGAGCGAAGTTGCGCCCAAAAATCGTCGTGGTCTCTTTGCTTCTTTTCAATATGCAACAACGATCTCAGGTCAACTTCTCGCAAGTTTTATAATATTTATTTTAGCCATTTACCTTAACGAGGATCAGTTAAAAGCATGGGGATGGCGTATTCCCTTTGTCATTGGTGGCTTTGGAGCAATCGTTGCAATTTATCTGCGTAGTTTGCTTCATGAAACAACAACCCACAAAAGCCGCTCTGAACAACACGCTGGTAGTCTTCGAGAACTTTTTCGCAATCATAAAAAAGCTTTCTTTTTGGTTGTTGGCTTTACAGCTGGTGGATCTCTCACATTTTATACATACACCACTTATATGCAAAAATATCTGATCACAACCACGGGCTTTGATAAACAAACCGCAACAACGATAATGACTGCCGCCCTCTTTGTTTTTGTGCTACTCCAACCCCTTTTTGGTTCCCTAGCCGATAAAATTGGAGCAAGAGCTTCACTCATTAGTTGGGGGGCATTATCCATTATCTGCACCATTCCTGTACTTAAAATGATCGGTAATGCCCATAATCCATGGACAGCACTCTTAATTATTATTGGAATACTCTGTGTTATGAGTTTTTATACGTCCATTGCTGGTATCATAAAAGCAGAATTGTTCCCTGCTTCAATCCGAGCAATTGGTGTTGGATTTGCTTTTGCCATTGGCAACGCACTCTTTGGCGGTTCTGCTGAATATGTAGCGCTTGGATTAAAAAATATGGGATACGAATCTGTTTTCTTTTTTTACATCGTTGGTATGATGGTCATTGCACTCATCTCTATTCTTCTTATGCCCGATATAGATAAAGGAGGATATCTCGATAAAGACGATAGACTTCATTAAACTTATTTTCTGGATAAAAAAAGCCCAAGAAATTGGGCTTTTTTTGATCTCCTCTCCACCCTAGTAAAGAACGAAAAGCCCGCCCCGCATTCGTCTTACAAACAACTCAGTTTCTTTTAAATTGTCTATAGTTACTGCCCTCTTTATGTAATTTACTTGATAAGATTCTATGGGCAGCCCTGCCCTAAATATTTATCACGATATCTAAAAAACACCTCATACGGAAAACCTTATCTGAGGCTTACCTCACCCTCCTAAATGATGATGTGTTATGATACAATAAGATAATTAAGGACACAAAATCCCCTTTTACATTACTTAAGCTTTTTGAAATATTTTCAGTTTTGGGGCTTTCTGCTCATAAAGACCATCTCTTCTATAATCTTCCGGTATGCCAATAATTGCATTCTTCTCATAAAGTTTAAAGGTATCTTGATCTACTTTTCAATGTCCTCTCCCTTTAAATGCAACGTGATAACTTTTTATTCTATAACACAAGTAAAAATCTTAAAACGAATGACAACATAACTCTAATAAATCATCTTAAAGAGTTTCCCTAAGAAATTGTTATAATACCATTGAATTTTTCTGGAAATCATAAACAATTATGTTTAGAAAATATGAACTATAAATCCAAAAGGGGAACAATTCATGAAAAATGAAACAACTTCAGCATCACAGGATGCAAGAAAACGTGTTTTTGCTATTATAGCAAGCGCATCAGGAAATCTCGTAGAATGGTATGATTTTTACGTGTACTCATTTGCATCAATTTATTTTGCATCACAATTCTTTCCCTCCGATGGTGATACGATTACACCACTGTTAAAAACCGCGGGTGTGTTTTTTATTGGCTTTCTTATGCGCCCTATTGGAGCTTGGTTTTTAGGATTTGTCGCCGATCGTTATGGACGTAAACGCTCGATGCTTATATCCATTTTTATGATGTGTGGTGGCTCTTTTTTCATCGCCATACTTCCCACCTATGAAACCTTAGGAATAACATCAGCAATCCTTTTACTTTTAGCTCGGATGATGCAAGGACTTTCAGCGGGTGGTGAATATGGTACAGCAGCCACTTATATGAGCGAAGTTGCTCTCAAAAAACATCGTGGGCTTTTTGCTTCTTTCCAATCAGCCACCCTTATTACAGGTCAACTTCTTGCCAGCTTCATTATATTTATTCTAGCATCTTATCTCTCTGAAGATCAGTTAAAAGCATGGGGATGGCGTATTCCTTTTGTAATTGGTGGATTCGGGGCAGTGATTGCGATTTATCTGCGTCGTTCTCTCCACGAAACAACCACGAAAGAAAGCCGCTCTCACAAACACTCTGGCAGTCTTAAGGAACTTCTCACCAAGCATACAAAAGCCGTTGTCGTAATTGCATGCTTTGCATCAGGAGGATCACTCACCTTTTACACCTTTACGACTTATATGCAAAAATATCTGATCACAACCACCGGCTTTGATAAACATACCGCAACAACGATTATGACAGCTGTACTATTCATTTTCATCCTATTCCAACCCATAGCTGGTATCATAGCCGATAAAATTGGAACAAAAACTTTACTTATTATTTGGAGTATACTCTCTGCCATCTTTACATTTCCTGGACTCTGGATAATCGGTAATACGCATAGTATATGGGTTGCCTTTTCCGTCATTATTGGCTTGCTCTTCATTATGAGCATGTATACATCCATCTCTGGTGTCGTCAAATCAGCAATGTTTCCCTCTTCAATACGCGCATTAGGCGTTAGCATCTCTCATGCCATTGGCAACGCCTTATTTGGTGGTTCTGCTGAATACGTTGCGCTTGGATTAAAAAAGTACGGTCATGAATCACTCTTTTATTTTTATATAACCGTCGTGATGATCATGGCATTCATTGCTCTTCTCTTTGTCCCGAGTATGCGTAAAGGAGGCTACCTCCAAGAGGATGAAAAACATTAACCCTTTTTATCAACGAAAAAGCCCAAGAAATTGGGCTTTTTTTTATCATTATCACAAATTTAATATTGTTTAAATTTTATGAAGTGCATTAAGGTGCTTAGCAACTAGATAATAAAAAGTCACACGACTTTTTCTACGCTCTCCAGACATCATCTCAGCCACTTTTGAAACAGCCATTTTAGCACTCTTCTCATCGGCTTCTAAAACATCTTGAACCCATTTTTCAACACGTTCTAACTCTTTTGGATCCGATGTAGCAACAAGCGCTGCATCCTGCTTTTTCATCACTAAAGCTAAACGACGGCTAAGTCGTTCTACTGCTGCTTCATCGGGATTTGAATCATATAGTTTAATATCTGCTAGATTATTTGTCATTTTGCATCATCTCCTCTCCAAAAATGAGCGGACTATACTTTACAGCCGCATCATATAGCTCCATAAATAATTAGAGGATTAAAAATATTAACAACCCCCCTTTTCCTAAGACTGTTCTTCATCTATATTTAGAGGGCTGGTTTACCAGCTATGGTAATAAATGGACGGTGAAATAAACCTATTGGACCCGGGGGCGGTACCCGGCGCCTCCACCAAAATATAAAAAATCAAAATTATATTTTGGTGGGGGCGAAATAGGATCGACAAGGGTGTAAAGATCGCTCTTTTACTCGGCATTGTACCACCGTTATCGGGCTAAATGAGTAGTTGCAAATGACAACTATGCGGAAGCACGTCTCGCCGCTTAAGGTGGTGTGAATGTTTCAATTTAAGTCTTAAACCGTCGCAGGTTTAAGCGGGGTTCGGAGGCACCTGGCAACAGAAGCCTTCACTTTTTTAAATGTTGTTGATTGATCTTTCAGACATTATCAGACATTATTTACCATAGAGTTTCGTATTTATTCGATTTATTGAGGTGCATCGTAGAAAAAATCTGCTAATTTAAAATATATTCTGTCACACAATATCAATACGCCCCATTCTGCTACGTGAAATAAAAGGAATAAACTTCGATGGTTAAAGATCAAATCCGTTACGATATTCTCGTTCAGGATGCGCTTCGTGGAGTTATCCGTAAAGTTTTATCGGAAGTTGCCAAAGCAGGTCTTCCGGGAAATCATCATTTTTTTATAACTTTTTTGACAAATGCCCTAGGCGTTAAAATTTCTCCTCGGCTAAAAAATCGCTATCCCGAGCAAATGACAATCGTCTTACAGCATCAATTTAGAGATCTCAGTGTTTCAGAAACAGCTTTCGAAGTAACTCTCTCTTTCAGGGAAATAACCGAAAAGCTCGTGATTCCTTTTACTTCCATTCAGGTCTTTTATGATCCTGTAGCAGCATTTGAAGCAGCATTTGATCTGCCCTCAAATCTGACCTCTGGAGAAAGTGAAAATTCAGAAAATACCTCAACTACGCCTATTACCTTATCAAACAAACAAAAAATAGAAAATACGCTTACAAAAGAACAAAATCTCAGTACAAATAAAGAACCTTCAAATAACGATGCAAAACAAAATCAAAGTGCTGATGTTGTCTCTTTAGATTCCTTTCGGAAAAAATAATTTTTCTCATGACTGAATTGATTAATCTTCGCCAATTTCGAAAACAAAAAAAACGTACAGAAAAATCTCTTTGTGCTGAGCAAAATCGTTATCGTTTTGGACGAACAAAAACTGAAAAAAATTTTGAGCAGCAAAAATCTTTAAAAATGCAAAAATTTCTTGATCAAAATCGTTTGCGAAACGACGAATAAAGGTGGAAAAATGCACGAAAATAATTCTATCGATTGGTCAAAAGTCATTCCACGAAAGATATCTGTTCGCGTTGATGGACACGCAACAAGCGTCTCTTTAGAACCACCATTTTTAGATATTCTAAAAGATATAGCCCGCAAAAAAGGACAATCTTTAGCCTTTATTATTACCGATATTGATAGCAAAAGACCACAACAAGTAAATCTTTCGGCTTCGTTACGCGTTTATGCCCTTCAAAGCGTTCTCACCCAAAGCCTTTAATGGTTGTGCTTATTTTTTACGTTCTCTTTCTGTCTGTTCAACTGAAACTGTTGTGACTTTTTAAGAGAAGTTTTTTTAATCTAGAACTTCAATAAAAAAAAGACTACAAAAGAGATATAATGAGTAATTTTTCTGATCATACCATACCTTTCTTTGAAGAAGATTCCCCTCCAGACCATGATAAGAAGAGCTCTGGTTTTTTCTCCCATACTCTAAAAGAACAAAAATCATATAACACAGACTATTTAGAACAACTCAATCCAGAACAGCAACAAGCTGTTATGAATACTGAAGGACCTCTTTTAGTTCTTGCAGGTGCTGGTACAGGAAAAACACGCGTTTTAACAACCCGTATTTCTCACATTTTACGCTCTGGACTTGCTTCTCCTCAGCAAATACTTGCTGTCACTTTCACCAACAAAGCAGCCCGTGAAATGAAAACACGTATTGGTGAACTTATTGGAGAAGTTGTTGAAGGTATGCCTTGGCTTGGAACCTTTCATTCCACTGGAGCTAAAATTTTACGCCGTCACGCAGAGCTTGTTGATTTAAAAAGAAACTTTACAATTCTCGATAGCGATGATGTTCTTCGACTTTTAAAACAACTTATTCAAGCTGAAGGATTAGACGATAAGCGTTGGCCCGCACGAAACCTTGCCATGATGATTGATTCTTGGAAAAATCAAGGACTTTCACCAACACATATCTCAAAAAGTGATGCTCATTCCTTTGGTAACGGCATGGGACGTGAACTTTATCACAGTTATCAAAATCGATTAAAAGATCTTAATGCTTGTGATTTTGGTGACCTTCTACTTCATTCTATCTCTATCTTCCAACATAATCCAGATATTCTTCGCGAATATCATTCTCAATTTCGTTATATTCTTGTCGATGAATATCAAGATACAAATACAGCACAATATCTTTGGCTTCGGCTTTTGGCCCAACATCCTCAAGGTCAACATGTTAATCTTTGTTGTGTTGGCGATGATGATCAATCCATTTATGGATGGCGTGGTGCAAAAGTCGAAAACATATTACGTTTTGAAAAAGATTTTCCTTCTGCTAAAATTATTCGTCTAGAACGCAATTATCGCTCAACATCTCATATTCTTAAAACCGCCTCCCATCTCATTGCTCATAATGAAGAAAGACTGGGAAAAGTCCTTTTTTCTGCTCACGTAAAGAGTGAGGAAGAAAAGGTAAAAATTCATTCAGCATGGGATTCGGCAGAAGAAGCACGAGCAATCGGAGAAGAAATCGAACGTGCACAACAAACCGGTCATGCATTAAATCATATGGCTATATTGGTACGCGCATCATTTCAAATGCGTGAATTTGAAGATCGCTTTGTAACGCTTGGCCTTAATTATCGCGTCATTGGTGGTCCTCGTTTTTATGAGCGAATGGAAATACGTGATGCCATGGCTTATTTACGCGTTGTTGTCCAACCCACTGATGATTTAGCTTTTGAGCGTGTTATTAATACACCCAAACGCGGCATAGGAGATGCAACCCTGCGCATTCTTTATGAGAGTGCACGTGCACGTGCTGTTCCTCTCTTTTCTGCTGCCGCTGACATCATTGAAACAGATGAATTAAAGCCTAAGGCACGCAGTGCGTTACGAAGCCTCATTGAAAACTTCCGCCGCTGGCAAAATATGCTTCAAGACACTCCTCATAGAGAACTTGCCGAGATCGTCCTTGATGATTCTGGTTATACAACCATGTGGTTAGAAGATCGCTCACCAGAGGCTCCTACAAGACTAGAAAATCTTAAAGAAATGATTCGTTCCATGGAACAATTTGAAAATCTTCAAAGTTTTTTGGAACATGTTGCACTCGTTATGGAAACGGAAAATAATGAAAATATGGATGCAGTCAACATCATGACACTTCATTCAGCCAAAGGACTTGAATTTGAAACAGTTTTTCTTCCAGGTTGGGAAGAAGGACTCTTTCCCCACCAGCGCTCATTAGATGAAGGTGGACGTTCAGGATTAGAAGAAGAACGGCGTCTTGCTTACGTAGGTCTAACAAGAGCAAAAAAACATTTGCATATATGGTTTGTATCGAATCGAAGAATTCATGGACTTTGGCAACCTGCTCTTCCCTCCCGTTTTCTAGATGAATTACCAGCAGAACATATAGAAGTTGTAGAAATGGAAACATCCTATGGTGGTTATGGAAAATCTTCCTTTCAATATCACGATTCTTTTTATAATGACTATGCAACACCAAGACAAAAGCGTGCACAAAAAAACAAGAATATTGAAGGAAAAATTATCACGCAATCAATCTCTCATGCACCATCAGATTTTTCTGTCAATGATCGGATTTTTCACATAAAATTTGGTTATGGTTATATTACAGCAATAGACGATCATAAATTGACAATAATGTTCGAAAAAGCCGGAGAAAAGCGTGTACTAGATAATTTTGTAAACAAAGCTTAATTACAAGCAAACCATGATCCGTTTTTCCAAGAGATCATTTTGTTTTATTCTGACTATCATTTCCATTTGCGAACAAAGGCTTCAATGGGCAAATTTTGCATATCAGGCAATGCGTCGTGAATTTTATCAAGTGGCCAATCCCACCAAGCCATATCTAAAAGGCATTCTATCACATGATTGGGAAAACGCATCCGCAATCGCTTAGCAGGCACCCCAACGACAATCGTATAAGGCATAACATCTTTCGTTATAACAGCGTTCGCGCCAATGATAGCGCCATGACCAATTGTCACTCTAGGCATAATAACCGCACCATGTCCAATCCACACATCATGCCCAATAATAACACGTTTTGCACAACGCCTTTCACGAAAACCACTATCTAATGCCATATAACGAAAATATTCGTTTGGACGATAGGTTATTTTATGCGTTGAAACGCGCTCCATAGGATGCTCCAACGCATTCATCCGTACATGAGATGCAATAGAACAAAAACGCCCAATATCGCTATAAATAGCCTCACTATTACGCTCTAAATAAGAAAAATCTCCAACGGTTACATCCCGTAAAATCACCCGCTCATTAATTTCCACATAGCGCCCTAATTTACAACCATGCAGCCGCGCTGTCGTATGGATACGAGGTTCACTTTCATGAAATCGAAGATCTTTCTCAATATTCATACATCTTTCACCAATGTTTTATCAATAGATATGGAAAGACATACCAATCAAGCCAATAAAATCAACCATGAAACAAACATTGCAAAACAAACCTGCCGATGTTACAATTTCTCGATCTATCTAAGAGAGTCAAACTATGAAAAATGTAATACGCATCTTGGGGCTGACAATCATATTTCTTGCAGGTGTTTTTATTTATGATACGCTGACAAATAAGCCTTTAGGTGATAACTTTACTCTCACTGATTCTAATGGAAAAAATATTACTGAGGCTGATGTTCGAAGCAAGCCTTCAATAATTTTTTTCGGCTTCACTATGTGTCCTGAAAGCTGCCCTACCACACTGATGAATCTTGATCGATGGCTTACAGCCCTTGGGCCTGAAGCTGATAAATTAGGTATATGGTTTGTGACTGTTGATCCTGAACGTGACACACCAAAAGTACTCCATGATTATCTCAGTAATTTTAACAATAAAATTGTTGGCATTAGTGGAGATCCTGATAAGGTTCATAAAATGGTCAATTCTTTCAACATCGTTGCTGAAAAAGTTCCTGAAACAGATGGAAACTATACATATAACCATACAGCAGCAATTTTTTTACTTAAAAAAGGTGGAAAATTAGCTGGCGTTATCCGTTATGACACGAAAGAAAGCGATAGCGAATTAAAAGATGAAATCGCCATTGAACGGTTAAAAAAACTCGTCTTAAACTAAAAAAACCGATCAAAAGAAAGAACAGCATGTCGCAACAAATTCGCCTCTATTATACTGCTTCTAAAAATGAAGCAGAACGGTTCTATACCCTTATAGAAACAGCCTTTGACGAAGAAGGTTATCCTCTTGCTCTTACAGAGATAGATGAACAAAATGCTGTATATGAGCTTTCTCTATATGTCGATCAAGACAATCAAGAGAACGCATTAAAACATTTTGCAAGCGTTCTCTCTATAGATTTTGATAAAATTAATATGGAAGTTTTACCCAACATTGATTGGGTACAAAAAAGCCTAGAAGGACTAAAACCTGTGCAAGCTGGTCCTTTTTTCCTTCATGGAAGTCACAACCGAAACGCCATTCCAGCAAATGTTCTCCCTATTGAAATTGAAGCTAATCAAGCTTTTGGCACCGGACATCATGGAACAACAGCCGGTTGTTTAGAAATGATTGCCAAAGTCATGAAACACGAAAATCCAAAAAATGCCCTTGATCTTGGTACTGGGAGCGGTGTACTAGCCATTGGTATAGCAATGCTCAAACCAATTACTGTGCTTGCATCCGATATTGACCCAATTGCTGTTCAAGTTGCACAACACAATATCGAATTCAATGGTGTCAAGGAATATATTACAGCTATTACAGCAACAGATTTTGCCCATGATGCAATTGCATCACGAACCCCTTTTGATCTCATCGTTGCCAATATCCTTGCTAATCCGCTTATTGAACTTGCGCAAGAAGTGGTAAAGGCACTTCAAAAAGGGGGATCACTTATACTCTCTGGAATTCTTGAAGAACAACATGCCCATGTTTTGGAGACTTATATAAAACAAGGAATGAAGCATATCGAAACATACCACCGGCAAGGATGGGTTACGATACATCTGAAATAAAATAAAAGAAAAGGACGTCGTTATGTATCAATCTTTTGAGGCGACAACAAATCCTGCTTATGCAGCAGAACGCATTTCTTGCCTTCGTAAAGAACTCGATCACCTTGGACTCGATGGTTTTCTTGTTCCGCGGTGTGATGAGCATCAAGGAGAGTACGTCCCTCCTCATGCTCAACGCCTTAGCTGGTTAACCGGCTTTACTGGATCAGCTGGGATTGCACTGATTTTAAAAAACAAAGCCATCATATTTACAGATGGGCGATATAAGCTCCAAATTCGCCAACAAACTGATCCTGATATTTTTAATTATGAAGATCTCATAACTTGTCCTCCCTCACAATGGCTTGAAAAAAATGGTCAAAAACTTTCTATTGGCTTTGATCCATGGCTCCACACGATTGCTGCCACCAATGCATTGAGAAATGCATTAGAAATGAAAGCAGGTGGAAAACTTGTAGAAGTTCAACATAATCCCATTGATTTGCTCTGGCATAATCAACCAAAATTACCACAATCTGCCTTATCAATTCACCCTCTCAAATATGCTGGGTGCGATACAGATGAAAAACTCGCTTTGATTTACAAAGATATACAGCAAACTCATGCAAATGCTTTTATTTTTACAGACCCCTCTTCCATTGCATGGACATTCAATATACGGGGCAATGATGTTTCCAACACGCCTTTTTCCCTTTGTTTTGCTCTCATTCCACTTAACGAAACACCAGCTTTATTCATTGACAGCAAAAAACTTGGTGTAGAACAGAAACAATATCTAGAACGTTATGCAAAATTATATGAACCAGAACAGCTTATTCCCAAGATCAAAGAGTATGTTCAAAAAGGGACAGTGTTTGCCTTAGATCCACAGCTAACATGCGAAAAATTACGAACTGTTATTGAAGAAAAAAATAGCTTTTTTATCACACTTACCGATCCTGCTTCTCTACCACGTGCCATTAAAAATGACACAGAACTCAATGGCGCACGCAAAGCGCATCTACGCGATGGTGTTGCCCTAACCCGTTTTTTTTCTTGGTTAGATAAACAAATACCAGGGTCAATAAGTGAAATTTCTGCTGCTCAAAAATTAGAAGAATTTCGCATAAATACAGCAAAAGAAATGGGAGAAAAACTTAAAGATCTTTCTTTTGATACAATTTCAGCAGCAGGAGAAAATGGTGCCATTATTCATTATCGTGTAACAACGCAAACAAATAAACAACTCAAAGCCGGTGAACTTTACCTCGTTGATTCAGGTGGACAATATCGTGATGGCACGACTGATGTCACACGCACCGTAGCAATTGGGAATATTGGAGAAGAAGAAAAACGCTGTTTTACGCTTGTCCTCAAAGGCATGATTGCTCTTTCAACTATCAGATTTCCAAAAGGCACACGAGGGCAAGACCTTGATGCTCTTGCACGCATTGCATTGTGGAAAGCTGGTTTTGATTATGCCCATGGCACCGGTCATGGTGTTGGATCTTATCTTTCTGTCCATGAAGGACCGCAAAATATTTCTCGCAAAGGGTGCCAAGAACTCATCTCCGGTATGATTCTTTCAAACGAGCCAGGCTATTACCGCGAAGGCGCTTTTGGTATCCGTCTTGAAAATTTGATGATTGTGAAACCAGCACAAAAAATTGATGGCGGAGATATAGAAATGCTCTCGTTCGAAACACTCACACATTGCCCCATTGATCGACGGTTAATCCTTCCAGAGCTTTTGACACAAGAAGAACGACAATGGCTCAATGATTACCATGCGCGCGTTTATCAGATGAATGCACCTTACTTAAATGAAGAAGATAAAAAATGGGCAAAAGAAGCAACAATGCCCCTTTAAATGAAGCAACCTATAACTTTTACTCTTTCTACAAAACACAGGATTTTCTCTTTTTAAGGGAAAAATATGTATCTGCGTCAGGAAATATGAAAAATATTTCTACAAGATACTTCAAGTTTTTTGCTGGTATGGTAAACGCTAACCTAGGTGAAGCAAGATGAGATACACCTATACGTGGTAATACTTATCTTGGCGATCTCCATCTAGACATTATTATATCCCTATTTCCTTTATATGGAAACTTTCGTTATATTTTGTAATTTTCCGCGTTATATTTCTATTACGTCATTATAATTGGTTTATTACGGCATTTTGGATTAAATTATACATATTTATTTACAATTTTTACCTTGCTTCACAATGATAATTTATAAATTTTACTAATAATAACCTTGTATATTCTTCATCATAATAGTTTAAGTTTAATATTTAAGCTCAACGTTAATTATTTTAAATAACGTAATAAATATTAAAATATATGGCGCTCTGTTTTTGCAAAAAACAGCCACTATTATCCCTCTTTTTGATTTCATCCCCCAAAAAATGTAAGAGAGATAATCATACAAACAGCATACGATCTTCTAGAAAACATCCTCTAAACATTATGTTTCTCAATCAGCTGTAGCCAAGCCTCTTCATCGATAACCTCAACACCTAATTCCTCAGCTTTAGCCAATTTGGAGCCCGCTCCAGGTCCTGCAACAAGAAGATCTGTTTTTTTAGAAAGTGAACCAGATGTTTTAGCCCCCAATCGCTCTGCCAATGCTTTTGCTTCATCACGTGACATATGCGCCAAAGTTCCTGTAAAAACAATGATCTTCTCCGCTATTGGTGAAGAATCTGCTATGATAGGCTCCTCATCAAGAGGAGTTACTTCTTCAAGCAAAACAGATAAAATCTCACGGTTATGCTCTTCTTGATAAAAATCAACAATTGCGCTCCCTACCTGTGGTCCAATTCCTTCGATATTGGTAAGCTCTATCCAAGCCTCATTTCCTTCTTCATTTTCCTTATCACATGGCATAAATGCTTCCATAGCCGCAGTCTCAAAAGCTGTATAATTTTTATAAGCACGTGCAAGGCGGCGTGCATTCACTTCGCCAACATGACGAATCCCCAATGCAAACAAAAAACGGCTCAAAGGAATTTCTCGGCGCGCATTAATGGCATCATACAATTTCCGCACTGAAACAGTACCAAAACCTTCCATATTTTCCAAACGTATCAAAGACTTTTCTTGGCGCCGTTGTAAAGTAAAAATATCGGCTGGTGTATGAATACAAAGCGCCTCATCTTGAACATGGAAAAAAAACTCTACCTGTTTTTTACCCAAGCCTTCAATATCAAAAGCATTGCGTGAAACAAAATGACGAATACGTTCAATTGCTTGTGCAGGACAAATAAGCCCTCCTGTACAGCGACGCACGGCTTCTCCCACTTCACGAACAGCATGACTCCCACAAGCTGGACACAAATGAGGAAAAATAAAAACAGCAGCATCTTTCGGGCGTTTTTCAATGATAACATCAATAACTTGAGGGATCACATCACCAGCACGTTGTACAATCACGCTATCACCTACACGGATATCACGTCCTTCACGAATGGGCTCTCCTTTATGACCAATTCCCTTAATATAATCCTCATTATGCAAACTAGCATTGGTCACCACCACTCCACCAACAGTAATAGGCGTAAGACGTGCAACAGGTGTCAAAGCTCCCGTGCGACCAACTTGAATGTCAATATCTTCCAAAAGCGCTATCGCTTTTTCTGCTGGAAATTTATGGGCGATAGCCCAACGCGGCGAACGAGAAACAAACCCCAAACGCTTTTGGAGCATCAAATCATTAACCTTATAAACAATGCCATCAATATCATAGCTTAAAGAATGACGGCCTTCTTCGATATCGTGATAATACGAAATAATTTCTTTTACTGTCTTAAAGACTTTTGTTAATGGATTGATAATAAAGCCATATTCTTTTAGCTTTTTCATCATCTCCATTTGACTTTCTGCCAATATTTCACTCACCTCACCACAAGCATAAGCAAAAAATTGAAGTTTTCTGCTAGCGGTTATCCGTGAATCAAGCTGACGGAGTGAACCAGCCGCCGCATTTCGAGGATTGGCAAAGGTTAACTTGCCCTTCTCTTGTTGGTTGATATTCAGTGCTTGGAAATCTTCCCGCCCCATATAAACTTCACCACGCACCTCAATGATATCAGGAAAATCACCTTGCAAAACTTGTGGGATATCAGCAATTGTTCGGGCATTTGCCGTCACATTTTCACCGACAGTTCCATCCCCACGCGTTGCCGCACGCACAAGCCGCCCCTTTTCGTAGCGTAAAGACAAAGATAAACCATCAATTTTTGGCTCCGCTGTTATTTCCAACACTTGTGTTTCTGGAAGCCGTAAAAAACGACGAATACGCTCAACAAATTCAGTAACATCTTCAGAGCTAAACGCATTATCAAGTGAAAGCATAGGCTGTGCATGAACAGATTTTTCAAATTTTTCAGAAATTGGTGCTCCAATTTTATGTGAAGGAGAATCAATACGTATAAGCTCTGGAAAAAGAGCTTCAATTTCTGCATTACGACGACGTAAAGCATCATATTCTGCATCAGAAATTTCAGGCTGATCATCACGATTATAAAGCACATCATGACGTGCAATCTCTTTTGCCAACCACTCTAATTCACGTTCTGCTTCAACAGCTGTGAGATTTTTATATGCATCTTTGTTCATAAAATCTATTCCACATTACAAGCGCTGCCACAAGGGCCTCCCACGCCTCCTCATCAAGTGAATCTCAATAAATATAAGCTTTCTAGTATTTTTATCGCTGACTAATTACCTTTATGCTAGAAGCTTTTGAGCCGCTGCACGCGCTTCTTCAGTAATCTGTTCTCCAGCCAACATACGGGCAATTTCTTCTGCACGCTCATGTTCTTTCATTTTATGAATCGCAGTAACAAAGCGTCCTTTATCATGACTCTCAATTTTTGAAATAAGAAAATGACCATGCGCTTTCGATGCAACCTGTGGAGCATGCGTAATAGCAAAAACTTGGACATGTTCTGATAAGCGTTGCAACCGATGCCCAATAGCCGCTGCAACAGCCCCCCCAACGCCTGTATCAATTTCATCAAAAATCAGCGTCGGTGCTGATCCTCGATCAGATAAAACAACTTTTAATGCCAGCAAAAAACGAGATAATTCACCGCCAGAAGCCACACTAAGCATCGGCCCAGCACGTGTTCCAGGATTTGTTCGCACCCAATATTCAATACGATCACATCCCTCTGCACTCCGCTTTTCCATATCACTTTGCATTTCAACAATAAATTCAGCCCTCTCTAATTTCAATGCCGGCAACTCAGCCATAACACTTTCAGATAAATGCTTTGCTGTCTCCCGACGCTTTATTGTTAAGGCTTGCGCCAATGTATCATAATTTTTCTTTGCCTGCTCTGCCTCATCTTCAAAACATGTCAATATAGTCTGAGCCTCTTCAAAATCAGCGAGTTCTGCGTCCATTTTATCGCGTAACTGAATCAATTCATCCGCAGAAACTTGATATTTACGAGCAAAACCCCGAAGAGAAAAAAGACGCTCTTCTATCCGTTCCAATTCATCAGGTTCAAAATCTAATGCTCGTATTGCCGTCTCAATACCTTCTTGTGCTGTTGCAAGTGCATGCAATGCCTCATCAATAGATTTCACCACTGGTGCAATAAGTTCTTGCGCCTCAGGAATTTTCCGCTCCAAACGCCTCACCAAATTAGAAAGCACTGGGATTGGTGATTTTTGACCCGTTAAAAGATCATCCGCTTCTTTAATATCTGTCGCTATTTTTTCTAATTTAAGCATATCAGCACGACGAAGAGAAAGAGCTTCCTCTTCACCAACTTTAAAATCAAGCTTTTCAAGCTCTTCTACACACGCACGAAGATAATCAACCTCCCGTACAGCACTCTCTACTTTAAGACGCTGCCGTTGCAAACGCTCCTCAAATTCACGCCATGTGTGATAACACTGACGCAAATTTTCCACTTCATCTTCAAGACCACCAAAGGCATCTAATAATTGGCGATGTGTAGCAACATCAACAAGCGCACGATCATCATGTTGTCCATGGATTTCAACCAGCAAACGGCCAACACTCCGCATCAATGCAACACTAGACACCTGATCATTGATAAAAACACGGCTACGTCCATCACTTGATTGCACACGTCGTAAAATAATATCACCCTCATCATCAAGACCATTCTCACGAATAAGTTGACGTGCAGGATGTGAAACAGACACATCAAAAACAGCTGTGACCTGCCCGCGGTCAGCCCCATGACGCACAAGCGAAGCATCACCCCGCCCCCCTAGAGCAAGTGATAAAGCATCAAGGAGAATAGACTTCCCCGCACCCGTTTCTCCAGTTAAAACCGTCAACCCCGCTGTAAAATGAATATCGAGCGTTTCGATCAAAACAATATTATGAATCGAAAGCTGTACCAACATAGAGAATCAACGTACCCTCTTCTTGTCACCACCTAAAGCATTTGAGATCCAAGAAGATTTATGCTCACGTGGTGATATTTTATTCTTCTGCAAGAGATTATAAGAAAATTTATACCACTCACTTTTGGGATAATTACGTCCTAAAATAGCTGCTGCCGTCTGTGCTTCCGCCGTTAAGCCGAGAGCAAGATTAACCTCAGTCAAGCGGAAAAGTGCTTCTTCAATTTGATTTGTATCAGAATACTCTTCAACCACGGTACGAAACCGTCTACTTGCCGCAAGATAGCGCCGCCCCTCTTCATAATAACGGCCAATCTGCATTTCTTTACCAGCCAGTTGTTCGCGACCAAAACGGATTTTATCCTTAGCATCCTTGACATACTCAGAATTAGGATAACGCTCTATAAGAAGCTGCATAGCAGCAATAGCACGTTTCGTGTCACGTTGATCACGCGTAACATCAGGAATCCGACGGAAAGAAGAAAGACCAATAATATAGTATGCATAAGCCGAGTCAGTCGACCCTGGATAAAGAGTAATATAGCGTTGAGCCATACTAATTGAATCATCATACTTTCCGAGTCGATAATTAGTAAAAGCACCCATGACCAAAGATTTACGTCCCCAGTCTGTATAAGCGTACTGTTTTTCAATCTTCAAAAACTTCTTCGATGCATCCCCAAGCCGCCCACTTTCAAGGCTAGCAAGCGCCTGATTATATAAAACATCTGGTGGATCTATTTTTAAAACATAAGCAGATGGATCAAGGGTATTTTTCTCTTTAAAGAAGCATCCCGCTAACATAAAAGTGCTTCCCAAAAGCAGCCCCCCCAATATCTTGCGTACAATGTTAGATTTTCTATATGTCATATTTCCAATGCACACATGAGATTTTTTCATAGTTTTTCCGGCCTCCACAGAATATCACCTTGTAGCAAAAACAATTTATCAAAGGTTTTATACCATATCACTTTAAAATCCACATAACCAATTTAGCAGTTTAGGTCAATCATCCCCTTAAAAATCAAATAAACGATAAAAAAATCTTGCCAATTTTTTTACTTTTTCTCTAAAAAGCTTTTTTCATAATATGATTCGTCTGCCAAAACAGCCTTCACCAATTGCGCATTAATTCTATGCCCACTACAATAAGAACGAAATAATCCAATAAAAGGTGCCCCAAGCAAAGCAGCATCACCAATCGCATCAAGCATCTTGTGCCGAACACATTCATTCTCCCAATAAGGACCATCGGGATTTAAAATTTTATCATTAAGGTCGATAACAAGAGAATTTTCCAAAGAAGCGCCTCTCGCCTTTCCAGAAAGCCTTAATTCTTCCACGTCTTTGATAAAACCAAAAGTGCGCGCACGTGACAAATCATCCCTAAACCCTCGTGTGGTAAGATCAAAACTGAAATGTTGCTTACCAATAGCAGAAGAAGGAAAAGAGATCGTTATATCAAAACGACGTCCATCGAATGGCAAAAGCTCTGCAACACCATGAGCTCCTTCAACCCGCACCGGCTTTTTTATAATGAAATAAGAACGCAACGCATTTTGCTGTACAATACCAACATCTTCAAAAGCTTGGCAATATAGCCACGCTGAACCATCCAAAATAGGAATCTCATTATGTGACACTTCAATAACAAGATTATCCAAATTATAAGCAGCAATTGCCGCCATCAAATGTTCAATTGTTTCAACCCTTACATCTCCATCTCCAAGTACTGTTGATAATTCAGTTTTTCCTGTTTGCGATGCATGGGCTTGAAATACTTTCTCTGTTCCGTCTAATCCACAACGCTTAAAAACAATACCACACCCAACATCCGCTGGACAAACCTTTACCACTGATAAACAGCCACTATGAACGCCAATCCCCTTAAATGTTACTGCTTTTTTAAGAGTAGACTGATATTTTGGTACTAAATTCATCATATCATTTTATTAAATTGCTTGTACATCTTTTAACAAAATTTATAAAACTATAAAAAATATTCATAGTAAATAATAAAAAAAACCGCTTATTGTAAGCGGTCTTTTTAAAACAAAGTATTTTATCCAAAAAACAGTAATATATTTTACTGTATAATTTTTGACTGAGCATTAAAGAAATAATAAAATTTCTTACTTTACCTCATTTTTCATCAATTAATTTGCCTGACGACGTAAAAATGCTGGTATTTCCAACTGATCTTCTTCACTTATAAAAGTACGCTGATCTTGTGGTACCTGAGGATGCAGCTCACCAGAACGACGTGGAACATAAACAGAAGCATCTTGAGAAAGCGTCTGAGAATTTTTATTGTAAACATGAGAATCTTTCTGCTGAGACGATCTAACAGCAGGCTCCAGCCTCGCTTCTGGCTCAGCTTCTTCACGATGTGTCAAGCTCTGTTTCAAACGCTGCCAAAGATTACGAGGACCTTGATCAGTCACAAATGTTCTTTGACTTTGTCCATGAGCAACAGGTGGAAAATCCTTTAACTCAGGCATACGCATTGGAGCGCGCGCTTGCATTTGTTGCATTTGTTTTGGTTGCACTGGCTTTTCTTTTTGCTTCACAAGCCCTGTCATCTCATCAAGAACATGCGCTGTTGCCTCCATACTCACAGGAGCCGTCATCGCCTGTTGAGAACCACGGCTTACTTGCATACGAGGCACATTGGATCTCTGTTCCTGAACAGCATTTGAACCATACGCAACAGCATTCGTGGCACTTCGTGTCGTCATTGCTTCTGCAGGTTGTGCAAAAATTTGACTTTTGGGACGGAACTGTTCTCCGGTTGATTTACCCTTCTCTATTTCAAGTGATTCGATCACTTCTACCATTGACTCAGAACGCAGAGGCGATGATTGAACATGAAAAGAACTGTGTGACGTTCCAGGATCGCTCTTGCGTATTGAAGAAGCAGGCCTTTGAATCTGAGGATGAGAGGACTGAACCACATCACTAACTTCACGATCAATACCGGTGGCAACCACAGAAACACGAATAACACCTTCCAATGACTCATCATCAATAGCGCCAAAGATCACATTCGCATCAGCATCTACTTCTTCACGAATACGATTAGCAGCTTCATCAACCTCAAAGAGAGTCATATCACGACCACCCGTAATAGAAATCAATAAACCACGCGCCCCACGCATAGAGGTATCATCCAACAATGGATTTGCAATAGCAGCTTCAGCCGCAGCCAAAGCACGCCCATCACCAGATGCCTCACCCGTTCCCATCATGGCTCGACCCATTTCGTGCATAACAGAACGAACATCAGCAAAATCAAGGTTAATCAAACCCTCTTTAATCATCAAATCCGTAATGGAAGCAACACCAGAATAAAGCACTTGGTCAGCCATAGCAAAAGCATCAGCAAACGTTGTCTTATCATTTGCAATACGGAAAAGATTTTGATTGGGAATAACAATCAATGTATCGACAGACTTTTGTAATTCTTCAATACCTGCCTCTGCCGTTTTCATACGACGTGCGCCTTCAAACTGAAACGGCTTTGTCACAACACCAACAGTCAAAATACCTTTTTCACGCGCTGCGCGAGCAACAACGGGAGCAGCCCCTGTTCCAGTTCCTCCTCCCATACCAGCAGTAATGAAAACCATATGAGAGTCTGCAAGATGATCAATAATTTCATCAATACATTCCTCCGCCGCCGCTTGTCCAACTTCAGGCAAAGCCCCAGCACCCAAACCTTCTGTCACAGCTGCCCCAAGTTGGATAACACGTTCAGCCTTTGACATAGCCAAAGCCTGTGCATCCGTATTTGCAACAACAAAGTCAACTCCCTGAAGACCAGCATTTATCATATTATTCACGGCATTCCCGCCACCACCTCCAACACCAAAAACGGTAATGCGTGGCTTCAATTCCGCGATATCTGGCCGATGCAGATTAATCGTCATTTTCTTTTCCTTCTCATAAGACACCGCAAGCCAAAGCGATGAAATTTATCCAACTAGACTTAACTAAAAACTCTCACGCAACCACTGACCAACACGCTGAAAATATCCACGCGTGCCCATCGATAAATGATTTCCTGCCGCCTGCATTGTTTTTTCTTCAAAACCCACCAATTGCGGATAAATTAACAACCCAACAGCAGATGTAAACGCCGCCCCTTTTGCAAGAGAAGGAAGCCTCGAAATACCTAAAGGCCGCCCGATACGAACATTTCTTCCTAATATAGTACGTGCCATTTCTGGCAATCCTGTTAACTGGCTTGCTCCCCCAGTCAAAATAACACGTTTACCAATGATGTGACCAAAACCAGAACGATTTAAACAATCACGGACCATTTCTAAAATTTCTTCAACACGCGCACGAATGATACGCCCAAGAACCGCGCGAGGATATTGAGTTTCACGCTGTTCACTCCCAATTTCTGCTACATTAATCATTTGCCGCTCATCAGCACTTGTTAAAAGTGCTGAACCATAAACAACTTTTAAACGTTCCGCCTCTGTTAAAGACATAGAAAATCCGCGCGCAACATCAAGAGTGACATGATGCCCCCCAACAGCAAGAGCATCTGCATGAATAAATTTCCCCTCAAAAAACACTGAAAATGTTGTTGTTCCACCACCAAAATCAATACATGCAGCCCCTAAACGCGCCTCATCATTCATCAAGACAGCAAGACCACTTGCAAAGGGAGTAGCAACCATTGCTTCAACACTCAAATGTGCACGATTAATACAAGTTTCCAAATTACGCAAAGAGGCTGTTTCTGCTGTTACCACATGCACGTCGACACCAAATGTTTCCCCTGCCATGCCAATAGGATCAAAAATTCCTTTATCTCCATCCAATACATACGAAACTGGAACTGAGTGCATAACATGACGTTCAGCATCAAAGGCTTTACGCGAAACATCTGAAAAGGCCATACGCATATCACGCTTGGTGACTTCACGACCATTCAAATGAACCTTTCCATTAATCAAAGCACTTTGTAATCGACTTGAGGAAAAATTCACAATCACTGAATCCACCACCAAACCCGCCATTTTTTCTGCCGCATCAACAGCCAATCTTATTGATTGTTCTGCTGCAAACATATCCATGACAACACCAGATTTAATACCACGTGAACGCTGCACTCCAAAGCCTAGAATTTCCGTAGAATGTGTACGACCATGTAAATAGTGCGCATGCTTCAAAGGACGCAAACAAGCAATAAGACAAACAATCTTACTTGAACCGACATCAAGTACCGTTAAAAAACGTGTTTTACGCCCCTTCAAATGATGTGATCTGAGTAGCATCATAGGCTTCCTGCCTTTCGCGCTTTTAAAATACGTTCTTCTTCTGCTACAGTAGCATGATAACGCTCCAACGTTTCATCTGATAAAGAAACAGTAATTCGATCAGCAAGACGTAAATCAACACTGAGAATATCGCGAGATAAAAGATCTTGCATTATACCGGAAGAAAAAAGAGAAGAAAGCCTTTCAAGAGCACCATTTTCAGGCAACATAACGCGCATTCCATTATTCAAAACAAGATCCCAACGTCTATCACCTACCCGCACAAAAGCACGAATACGATCATATACTTCCGGATAGACTGACAGCGCTTGAATAAACACTTTAGCAGCATTTTGTGCACCCTGCCCAACCACAAGAGGTAAATCCCGAACAATTTCTCCTTTAAAAGGCACAATGACACGACCTGTATTATCAACAATATCCATTATGCCATCATGTTGCCAAATGGCATAGGGTTCACGCTCCACGATGGAAATGCGCATTCTATTGGGATAAATTTTCTGAACATTAGCCGATTGCACCCAAGCCTGTTTTTCCAACAGAGAACGCGCTCTTTCAACATCAAAAGTGAATATAGAAGGCGCAACATCAAGTTTTAAAATTTTAAAAATATCCTGCTTTGCCAAGCGCTTATTACCGCTTATATCGACATGAGTGACCACAAAACTACTATCCAATATGATCGTATTTACGATCACAGCCATCTGACCACTTGATGAAAGTCCATAAAAAGCCGTAACAAAGAAAAACCACACAACAGCAAAAGAGCCGAAATGGCGTGGAATATGAATATTGACAAAAACAAACTCAAACATAAACCGAAGAAAACGACGATAAAGACGTGGCAAAGCCGGCACTGAAAGCACCTTCATCGGAACATTTGTTTTATTAACATTCAACGCATACATGATGCGTCCTCCACCATCCATTGAACAATATCGCCGTAAGTACGGCCGCTCGCTTTTGCAATATCAGGAAGAAGAGACGTCGAGGTCATACCTGGTTGCGTATTAATTTCAAGCCAAACCAATTCTCCCGTTTTTTCATCAAAACGAAAATCAGAACGGCTAACACCTCGACACCCTATCGCCTGATGGGCTGCTAAAGACATTCTTTGCACACTTTGGTAAATATTTAGTGAAAGTTGTGCAGGACAAATGTGAAGAGAACCACCCGTTTTATATTTTGAGTCATAATCGTAGAATGGAAAGTGTTTATCGGGAAGAATTTCACACACATCCAGCACTTCATTCCCCAAAACAGCACAAGTCAATTCACGACCAGGAATATATTTTTCAATCATCACCTCATCGGCATACCCCCACTCAGCTCCCCCAATATTATGCGGCGGTGCAGCTTCATTTCCTTGAACAATGACAACACCAAAACTTGATCCTTCACACACAGGTTTAATTACATAAGGAGGCTCCATGGGATGCGTTCGGCCCAAAGCAAAGCGGCTCATGATACGAGAAGGAGCAACACAAACCCCAACATTTGCAACGATAATTTTTGCACGTCCCTTATCCATTGCCAAAGCAGATGCCATCACGCCAGAATGAGTATAAGGAATTTTTAAATATTCAAGAATCCCCTGAATCCGACCATCTTCACCAAATGGACCATGCAATGCATTGAAGGCAATATCGGGCTGCAACTGTTCAAGAACAGAAGCAATATGAGCATCAACATCCACGCGGCTCACGCGATACCCCTGCACCTCTAAAACATCAGCACACGCCGCCCCTGAAGATAAACTTATAGACCGTTCAGAAGAAAAACCTCCCATTAACACAGCTATATGTTTATCTTTCATAATAAATCACCCTCTTTCGCATACTATATGTAGCCTATATAGAATACATCAGCACTACATACAGGAAAAACAAAGTTTATCCTTGCGAATCAATAACCTAGCATTTTGCATAATGAATCAGACTCAAAAGCCTGATGCAAGAGATTCTTTGTTAATTTATTGATTCTTAATAGAAATTTTTTATTATCTCTTTGAAATGACTCAATTTTTTATTTTCACTTTTTAGTGAACAATAAATCAATGAAATGGATCAAAAGGAGAAACACTTCGACCACGCTCAAATTGACCAATACGCTCTATTTCCCATTGTAAAAGGTGGGCTGAATTTGCAAAAACACGCGCACGCACTGTTTCTCCCAATGCTTCAAGATCATATCCTGTTGCTTGCCCTGTATTAATCATAAAATTACAGTGCATTTCACTCATTTGAGCGCCACCAATCTGTAAACCACGACACCCTGCTTCATCAATCACGCGCCACGCGGATATATTCTCAGGATTTTTGAAAGTTGATCCCCCTGTTTTTTCGCGAATAGGTTGCACTGTTTCTCTGTGGAGGGCAACTTCATCCATAGCAGCACGAATATCATCTTTATTGCCGAGTTTTCCTTCTAATAAAGCAGCCGTAAAAATAAAATCTTTAGGAATATCACAATGGCGATAGGAATAATGCATATCTTTCACACTCAAGATATGACGTTGCCCTTTACGATCCAGCGCATAGACCTCGACAACACGCGCTGCGGTTTCAACACCATTCGCACCCGCATTCATTTTGAGAGCTCCCCCAAGACCTCCAGGAATACCATGATAAAAATGAAAACCTGCAATCTCAGCTTCTAAAGCGGCAGCAGCTAAATGTTTATCCGCCGTACCAGCACCAACTAAAAAGCCTTTTGGAGAAACTTGTTTCACTTGCCCAAATTTTTTTGGCGAAAGACGAATCACAACACCAGGAACCCCCCCATCACGCACCAGAAGATTAGAACCAATACCGACAATTGTTACAGGAACAAATTCAGGCAAATTTTGAAGAAAGAGAGCCAAATCTTCTTCATCAACAGGCTGATAAAAAAGCTCTGCCAACCCGCCCGTGCGAAACCACGTTACCTTACGCATCTCAACATTAGGTGTAAGCTTTCCTCTCACGCCACCCAACAGTGGTTGCAATTGCGCCAATAGCGCCTCACCATCAATGTGCTGAAAATTTATCATGACCATCCAATACCGCTAACTGATGAGGCAACGCACAAGCCCATTGTGTGATATTGCCAGCACCAAGAAAAACAACATAATCCTCTGCCTGAGCAAATTTTGAGACAAGAGACACAACATCTTCCAAACCATGTATCAAGCGCACATCACGATGACCCGCCATTTTAATATGCTCTACCAATTCTTGAGAACCAAATCCTACAATAGGCTCTTCACCAGCCGCATAAACGGGCGTAATCAACACTGTATCTGCATCATTAAAACAAGCAGCAAAATCATCAAATAAATGATACAAACGCGAATACCGATGGGGTTGTGCAATCGCAATAACACGCCCTTTTGCACTCTCACGTGCAGCACGCAAAACTGCCTTTATTTCAACAGGATGATGTCCATAATCATCAAATATTTCAATGCCACGCCAACTTCCTGTTCGCGTAAAACGCCGTTTTACTCCGCCAAATTCTGCTAAGCCCCTTTTTATAGCTTCATTTGAAATACCAAGTTCATGTGCAATAGCAATCGCCGCCGTTGCATTGGCAACATTATGCTGCCCTGCCATGGGCAAAAGCAAATTTTTCAACTCAATCTTTCTTCCTGTTTTGCGTGAGCGAACAAGAACATCAAAATGCGTTTTTTGACCATCCATCGAAAGATTAAGAAAACGAACATCCGCTTGTGGATTTGCACCATAAGTGATCACCCAACGATCATCAATACGGCCCGCCAATGACTGAACCTCTGGATGATCAAGACACAAAACAGCAAAACCATAAAAAGGAACATTTTCTATGAATTGCCGAAAAGCCTCACGCACAGCATCAAAACTTCCATAATGATCCAAATGCTCAGCGTCAATATTAGTAATAACAGCAATATCAGCAGGCAGCTTTAAAAATGTACCATCACTTTCATCAGCTTCAACAATCATCCAATCGCCATCTCCTGTACGAGAATTCGTACCATAAGCATTAATAATACCGCCATTAATCACCACTGGATCAAAATGACCAGCATCAAGAAGGGCTGCGACCATTGATGTGGTTGTTGTTTTACCATGTGTACCACCCACCGCAATTGCACGCCGAAACCGCATCAGCTCCGCCAGCATTTCTGCACGTCTGACAAGCGGCAAATGTCTTTCCTTTGCAGCAATATACTCAGGATTTGTTTTTTTAACGGCAGTAGAAAAAACAACAACCTCTGCATTCCCTAAGTTTTCAGCACAATGACCTATATGAACGTTAATTCCTTTTTTCCGCAAACGTTCAACATTTGCACTTTCAACTTGATCTGACCCTTGAACTTTATAGCCAAGATTATAAAAAACCTCCGCAATTCCACTCATACCGATCCCCCCGATTCCGATAAAATGGATAACGCCTATATCAAGTGGCATTTTCATTAAAAAGCTCCTCTTTTATATCTGACAACAATCGCCCTGCAATTAAGGATTCAGCCATATCAGCAAGGCGACGGGTTGCATGAGGTTGTCCAACTTTTTTTGCAGCAAGCGCTTGTTTTTCCAATAAATGGGGCGCACAACAAGCGTGCATTAAAAGAGAAGAAAGCTTTTGTGCATTTAAATCTTTTTCTGATATAATTTGCGCTCCCCCCACACGAGCAAGCAAAGCTGCATTGGCAGCCTGATCATGATCTAAAGCATGGGGATAGGGAACAAGCAGAGCAGGTCTACCAATCACCGCTATCTCACAAACGGACGAAGCCCCAGCGCGCGACAAAATAAAATGAGCATGTGCCATACGTTCAGCCATATCATCAAAGAAAGGAGCAACTTCTGCTTGTACCCCCATATCACGATAGATTTTGATCAACCTTCCTGCTTCACCGCGGACTTGCTGTACAATTCGTAAACGTTTACGGTTCTTATCATCAAATAAAGCAATAGCTTCTGGAACAATATGTGAAAAAGCAGAAGCCCCTTGGCTACCTCCAAAAATCAAAAAATTAAATGGCTTTTCTCCCTCTGAAGAATGATAAGGAATTTTGGCCGCCTTCAACACAGCCTCACGGACAGGATTCCCCGTCAAAAGTATTTTATGAGCATAAGCGCCATTTGGTGACAACAAACCACCAGCGATTGCACGCACAAAAATTGCCAACATCCGATTGGCACGCCCCATAACAGCATTTTGTTCATGAATAAATGTCACACGCCTCGTTAAAGCCGCAATAAAAAGAGGAGGAAAGCTCGGATACCCCCCAAATCCTCCAACAAGAACAGGACGTAATTTATAAAACAACGCCAACGATTGCCCCATACCCCTTAGCAAAGACCAAAACGTCTTTATCAGAGCAAAAGGATGGCGTCGTGTAAATGTTGCCGATGAAACGATATGAATATGCTCTTCATCAAAACACCGAACAAAAGAGCGTGCTCTTTCATCTGTTATTAAATGAACATCATATCCACGCTGCCTTAATTCAACAGAAAGGGCTTCAGCAGGAAAAAGATGTCCACCTGTACCACCAGCCACCAAAATAATAACTTTTTTATCATTCATAAGGGGTATCCAAGACAGAAGAGGAAGAAAAAGCTGAAAGGCGCGCTTCTGGCCAACGACGTGTTAAACTAAGCAAAATGCCCATTGAAAACGCAATCGCCACCATCGAAGAACCACCATAAGAAATAAAAGGCAATGTCATACCTTTTGGAGGAATTAAGTGAAGATTAACGGCCATATTAATAGCTGATTGAAAGCCAATCATCATTGCTATGCCAGTAATACCAAGACGTATAAAGGAATCACGTGTATTCATGGCTATATACAATGAACGCATAACGATAAAGCCAAACAGCATCATAATTAATAAACAAAGAATAATACCATATTCTTCAGCAGCAACGGAAAATACAAAATCTGTATGGCTATCAGGAATGATACGTTTTACTGTGCCCTCCCCAGGACCTTGCCCAAACCAACCACCATTCAAAATAGCCTCACGTCCCACATCCACTTGAAAAGTATCTCCTTCACCTGTCAAAAAACCATTGATCCGCTCGCGCACATGATGCAGAAAAAAATAAGCTAAAATAATTCCTACAACGCCTAAAATGAGAAAGAGAAAAATAATAGTAAGAGGGACACCAGCAATAAAAAACAGCCCCCCCCATGTTGCACTTATTAAAACTGTTTGTCCAATATCAGGCTGCAAAACCAGAAGCACACAACAAATGGCATAAAGTAGAATCGCTAACGTATAACCCAGAATGCCCCTCTTGCGTATCTGTTCCGAAAAAAGCCAAGCGGACATAACCACAAAAGCTGGCTTCATAAACTCTGACGCCTGTACAGAAAAACCAAATAGTAGAATCCACCTCCGTGCTCCCTTTAATTCTGGACCCCAAAATAAGGTTGCAACCATAAGAGCAAGCGTTACAATGAGCAAAAGAGCACATAAACGACGAATATTAGAAAGCGAAAAAAAGGAAATGGTAACCATCGTAAAAAATGCTGAAATGCTAAAAATGATATGCCACCGAACAAAATAAAAACTATCAGCAATTCCGATTTTTTTTGCAATAATAGGGCTGGCAGCAAAAGACAGCATAATGCCAATTCCCATTAAAATTAAACAAGCTGCAAAGATAGAGCGATCAATCGTCCACCACCAATTAGCAATTGGATCTCTATCTGCACGCGTCACCATGGTATCCACCTTATCCATTTTATAAATTATCTCAAAGTGATATGGTTCCCCAGCCTGTTTAACAAACACTTTAAAAACTAAATTACACAAAAAAAGATTCTGGAGTCTTAACGCAAAAATATTTTTTTATAACTGATGCTTTTTTATTGTAACTGCATCACAAAAGAGACAAATGCTTCGCCTCGCATTTCATAATTTTTAAATTGGTCATAACTTGCACAAGCAGGTGACAAAAGAACCGTCACCTCTTTTGCCTGAAAATCCATTGCGTCAACAGCTGCTTCACACACCGCATTTTTCAAAGTTAAGCTCATAGAAAAGGGAAAAGCAGATCCAATAGTGCGAGCAAATTCTTCCGCCGCGCTCCCAATCAAATAGGCTTTACGAATTTTAGGAAAAAATTCTCTAAGAGACTCTATCCCTCCCTTTTTTGCCTGTCCTCCAACAATCCAAAAAATATCATTAAAGGTGGAAAGCGCAGGAGCTGTTGCATCTGCATTAGTAGCCTTGCTGTCATTGATAAACAAAACCGCCCCCATTTTACGCACCTGCTGCATACGATGATCCAACCCTTTATAACTTGCCAAATGCTTGTTCACAGAAGGATCGGTTATTTTTAAAGCCTGCAATGTTGCTAATGCCATAAGGGCATTTTGCGCATTATGACTCCCACGTAACCCCGCCATAGGAGCAAGATCTGCAAGCATATGACTCTGTCCTTGACGAACAGAAAAGAGCTTGGTCCCATCTGCATAAAAACCATTTTCAACAAAATGATCCTTGGAAATTGCCTCAATTTGCTTCCCATCATGAAGTAACTGTTGATATAAAACCCGACAAGCTGCATCATCAACTGAAATGAAAGCCTGAGAAGCCTGAGCAATCAGATGCCTTTTGGTTTGCACATAACAGGCAAAACTCCCATGTCGATCAATATGATCAGGTGTTAAATTCAATAAAAGTCCAATGGTCGGCTGAAGAGAGGGAGTAAGATCAATTTGAAATGATGAACATTCAATCACATAGATACGTTTTTTAACAAATGGCTTAAGCGTCAATATTGCTTTTCCGATATTTCCCCCCATCTGCACATCATAGCCCATTTTTTCCAACAAATGCGCAAGTAAAGCCGTTGTGGTTGACTTGCCATTCGTCCCCGTAATCGCAATGAAAGGAACATCTTGGTCACACAAACCATAATGTTGTAAAAAATGCTGGCGCGCACGAACAAATAATTCAATATCACCGATAATTTCTATATTTTTTTTTCGTGCTTTTTCAACAATCCAATGGGGCTGAGGATAACTTAAAGGAACTCCAGGAGCTACAATCAATGCAACAAATTCTGACCAATCTTCATAACGGAGATCTCGTGTTGGAATATTGTGCCGAAAAGCCATTTGCACGCTTGAAGAACTATCATCCCACGCCACCACTTCTGCGCCACCGCACATCAATGCTTGTGCCGTTGCTAGTCCAGACTGTCCCAATCCAAACAGAGCAACTTTTTGACCTTTATAACACGTAACAGAAATCACATTCTCACCGCAATTTAAGTGTTGAAAGACCTATGAGAGCGAGAACAATCGAAATAATCCAAAAGCGTATCACGACTTGGCTTTCAGTCCAGCCTTTTTTCTCAAAATGATGATGTATCGGTGCCATAAGAAACACGCGTTTTCTTGTTAATTTGAAATAACCAACCTGAATAACGACCGAAAAAGCTTCCACAACAAAAAGCCCACCAATAAGAACCAAAACAATTTCGTGTTTCGTAGCAACCGCAACAGTCCCTAAGAGTCCTCCAAGAGCCAATGAACCAGTATCTCCCATAAAAATAGCTGCAGGTGGTGCATTAAACCATAAAAAACCAAGCCCTGCCCCAACAACAGCTCCCAATAAAACAGCCAATTCACCTGTTCCCGATACATAATGGATTTGGAGATAATCAGCAAAATTCATATTACCAGAAAGATAAGCAATCAGAGCAAAAGATAAAGCTGCAACCATCACAGGAACAATAGCAAGCCCATCGAGTCCATCCGTTAAATTAACCGCATTACCCGTCGCAACAATGACGAAAGCAGAAAAAGGAATAAAAAACCAGCCCAAATTGATAAGATAATCTTTTAAAAAAGGCAAAGCTAATCCAGATGAGCCAATTTTCAAGATGGCAAAAGCCGCAATTGCCGCAACAAAAAACTCCAAGCTTAATCGTGCTTTCCCAGAAAATCCTTTGTCTGTTTGTTTTGTGACCTTAAGATAATCGTCATAAAATCCAATTCCCCCAAAAGAAAGCATAACCAATAGCGATACCCAAAAGTAAATATTCGATAAATTACCCCATAAAAATGCCGATACCACAATGCCGATTAAAATCATCAATCCACCCATTGTAGGTGTTCCAGCCTTTTTAAAATGTGTTTGAGGACCATCAGCACGAATCGGTTGCCCCTTACCCTGCCGCAATTTAAGAGAAGCAATGATGCTAGGTCCAAACAAAAAGACGATAAGCCCCGAAGTAAGCATAGCCGCTATCGTGCGAAAAGTAATATAACGAAATACATTCACACCTGGAAGCCAATCACTAAACGAAGAAAAAAATAGCATCATGGAATAAAAAAACCTCTTAAAACTATGAAGAAACCGCTTTATAGCGATCAAGCAATGCAGTCACAATATTTGATGAACAAAGGCTATTGGATGATTTAACCATAAGCAGATCCCCAGAAGAAATTTCTGCTAAAAGAAGCGATAAAATTTTCTCAATATTTTCAGCATAATGAACCTTAACACCAGCAGACAAATCACTGACTAAAGATTTCATCGCCTCACCAAATAGAAAAACCGGATTAGCACCAGAAAGACGTATTGGTTTTATTAAATCACGATGAAGCTTTTCACTATACTCCCCTAACTCTAGCATATCTCCTAAAATAGCAATTCGCCGCCCCCCTTTCCCTACAGGCCCTGTAGCAAGAAGCTCAAGTGCAGCACGCATAGAAGCAGGATTTGCATTATAGCTTTCATCAATGAGATAAAATTCACCCCCATTTGATAAAGACAGTCGATAACGAACACCTCGCCCCTTTTGAGAAGAAAAATGGCGAAAAGAAAGAAAAACAGGCTCTAGCTCAACCCCCATAGCATCACAAGCAGCAATAACCCCTAAACTATTTTGCACAATATGGCGCCCAGGAGCACCAATTTGGACCTCCCTATCCCGCCCCCCCATACGCACAATCATAGAAGAACTATCGGTTAGAAGACGTATATCATGCGCTTGATAATCAGCATCTTTAGTCTCACCAAAGCTTAAGATCTTTTTTACACCGCATTTCTTTGCTTTTTGAACGAGATAAGAAAAAAAATCACTATCCGCATTTAAAATGGCAATGCCTTCCTCATCCAATCCTTCAAAAATTTCAGCTTTTGCCTTTGCTATTTCTTCAAGATCCTTGAAAAAACCCATATGTCCTGCACAAATATGCGTAATGAGAGCAACATGCGGACAAACCAGTTTGACCAGAGGGCGAATTTCATCTCTGTGATTCATGCCAATTTCAAAGATACCATAATCACTCTCCACAGGCATCCGCGCTAAAGTGAGTGGAACCCCCCAGCAATTGTTTAAAGAAGCGAGATTCGCATGAACATTCCCAGCCGTTGCAAGTGCTTGTTTCAAAGCTTCTTTTGTCGTTGTTTTTCCCACCGATCCTGTTATCGCGATAATCTTAGCTCTTGAACGTTTGCGTGCAGCTTGTGCAAGTTGTTCTAAGGCTTTCAAAACATCAGGAACGACAATGAGTGGAGCCGATATCTTTTTCATATCCCTCAAACGGTGTTCCGTAACGATAAGAACGCCTGCACCTCGTTCATAAGCTTGCGCAGCAAAATCATGACCATCAAGATGATGCCCTTTAATGCAGAAAAAAACATCCCCTTCCGCAAGAGTACGGCTATCAATGGAAACCCCAGAAAAAGTTTCTGGCAGGCTTCCCATTACAACACCATTAACTGCAGCAACAAGTGCTTGCTTATCCCATAAAGCTGTCATTTCTTTCGGTCCTCTAAAGCTTCTATCGCTTTCAGACGATCTGAAAAAGGATAAGTTGTCTGCCCTATAATTTGGCCATCCTCATGACCTTTTCCAGCAATGATTAATGTATCACCAACTTTCAAAAGCTCCACCGCGTAAGAAATAGCCTCTCCACGATCTGCTATCTCTATTGCTGTTGGCACCGCCTGTAAAATATCCTTGCGTATTTTTTCTGGCATTTCTGTGCGAGGATTATCATCCGTTACAATAACAATGTCCGCTTTATCCGCCGCAATTTTTCCCATCAAAGGTCTTTTCCCTTGATCACGATCTCCTCCACAACCAAAAACAACGATCAAGCGCCCTTGCGTAAAGGGACGAACAGAAAGCAAAACCTGCTCCAAAGCTTCTGGTTTATGGGCATAATCAATGTAAACAAGCGCATTATTTTCTGTCTTTCCCACAAACTCTAACCGCCCAGGTGCCCCCTGCAAAGTTTCAAGCGCAGAAAAAACCTTACGAGGTGAAACGCCCGTTGCAATTGCTAACCCCGCTGCCATAAGCGCATTGGCGACCTGAAAATCTCCAGCTAAAGGCAAATCAAATGTATAAATATTGTTTTCCACACGACACTCAATACACTGTTTTGAGCGTTGATGTTCGACACGATTAATCGTGATAAATTGCCCCTTACGACCAATTGTCAAGACACGGCGGCGCGCTTGTGTAACAACATCAATAACCTTTTGTGAATAAACATCATCAGCAAAAATCAAAGCAGGAGCAGATACAGGCAAAAGTGTATCAAACAACCTCATTTTAGCCCGCAAATAATCCTCTACCCCCGTGTGATAATCCATGTGATCTCGCCCTAAATTGGTAAAGGCACCAGCCGTTAAACGGACTCCATCAAGTCGTCCTTGGTCAAGCCCATGCGAAGAAGCTTCAAGAGCTGCATGAGTCACACCTTCATAAGAAATTTCATAAAGAAGACGGTGCAAGACGACCGGATCAGGTGTTGTGAGAGAACCATAAACATTCCGTTTAGGAGAAACAACACCAACAGTTCCTATACTCGCAGCACAAAATCCAGCATAAGTCCAAATTTGCCGAAGAAAAGAGACAACAGATGTTTTACCACTTGTACCAGTCACAGCAACGACTGTTTCAGGCTGAGAACCGTAAAAACGTGCAGCTGCCAACGCTAAACTATGACGAACATTAGAAACACGTAAAATGGGAACAGATAAATCCTCAAGAACAGCATGACAGTCTGTAACGATTGCTCGTGCGCCACGCTTTATTGCATCATCTATATAGCGTCTTCCATCACTTTTTTTCCCTTGAACAGCGACAAAAACATAGCTCGGCAAAACTTGCCGAGAATCCACACTTATTCCTGTTATTTCTATTGAAGAAAGACTTTCATCTTCAACACATTCTGTAAAAACTGTTCCCAACAACATGATAACGCACCTTTATATTCATTTTACCGTTGTTTAACGAAACTTGAATTGCTCTTTTTACTTAAAAGAGGCTCATATTCTTTTTTAAAATCGGGTTTTACACCAAGAAAACTAGCTGTGCGACGAACAATATTAGCAAGCATTGGTCCAGCATTCATTCCCGCTGTTGCTGAACGCTGTCCCTCCTCTGGCTTTGGTTCATCGATAATTGTTAAAACAACATAAGCAGGATCTTCAATAGGAAAAGCAGCAAGAAAACTATTGAAATTTTTTGTTTTAGAATATTTTCCATTTTCAACTTTTTCAGCTGTTCCTGTCTTACCACCTACACGATAGCCTTCTACTTTTGCATTACGTCCAGAACCAATATCACTATTTAATTGATAAAGGTAACGCATATTTTGACTTGTTTTAGCCTGCAAAACCCGTTTTGCATGGTGCAGAGTTTGTTCTTTTGTCCGTTTTAAAAATGTTGGAGCAATTAACCAACCACCATTCATTAAAGCAGCAGCCCCGACAGCTGTTTGCAAGGGGGTTGTTGCCATACCATGCCCAAAAGAAATCGTCATAGAATGTATATCCTTCCAATGATGTGGCACAATAGGGTGGGCAACTTCAGGCAACTCTGTCGTGAGACGATCCAGTAATCCAAGTTTTTGTAAAAAACCACGGTGTTTATCAATCCCTATCGCCAATGCCTCTTTAGCAGAACCAATATTAGAAGAATAAATAAAAACCTCCCATAACGTTAAGGGTCGATTTTTTCCATGAAAATCATGAATAGTATACCCACTACTTGCTTTTATTGGCTTTGAAGCATCAATAATACTGTTTAAATGAAAAATATCAGAATCAAGAGCCATGGCTGTCGTAAAACTTTTAATGATCGATCCCATTTCAAAAGCTCCTGCCGTCATCCGATTGAGACGATCACTTTTTAAAGCTTCAATAGGATTTCTAGGATCAAAATCTGGTAGTGATGCCAAAGCCAAAACTTCCCCCGTATGTATATTTAAAATAACAGCTCCTGCAGCAATTGCCCTATAACGCTTCATAGCCTGAATAAGTTCATCATGAACAATTGCCTGAACACGCACATCAATCGAAAGCTGAACTTGTTTTAATGATTCTTCCATGGCAAGACCAGCAGCGCGCAGAGCACTCAAACCCGCATCATCAATATATTTTTCCATACCTGCAATGCCTTGATTATCAACATTCACCATGCCAAGAATATGGGAAGTTACAGGTCCATCGGGATAAAAACGACGAATTTCAGTCCGAAAACCAATTCCTGGAATACCAAGGGCCATAATTTGTGTCTTCTGCATTGGCGTTAACCCACGCTGTATCCAAGAAAAACCAGTTTTTCTTTTTAAGCGCTTATAGGTTTCCTGCCAATTAAGATCAGGCAAAACTGTTGAGAGCAATTCAATTGTTTCATCCACATCAATAATACGTCGTGGCTCAGCAAAAAGTGAATAAGTTTTAATATCTGTTGCCAATAAACGACCATTACGATCAACGATATCAGGCCGTGCCATCAATTGAAGAATTCCAGGCCCTTTTGCTTCTTCAATCTGTCCACCTTCCAACCCATAAGAAATAAGGCAAGCCCCCATGATGCCATATAAAATTAAAAAGCAGAACAACGAAAAAAGCAAACGTGGACGACTAGAATAAGGACGACGAACAGAAACATTATGATTATTCAACGAATTCTTTAAGCGCTTTTTCTTCTGTGAGAATAAAAAAGTCGATTTCATTACTGCGCGCCTTTTTGGACAACACTATTGATCTGAGAAGCCCGATTATTTGTCAAAATATCTTGATTATCTTCCAAGATATTTTGTTTAATCACTTCTTCAATTTGATCATGTACCCGTACCGGAATGTCTTTAAACTCCACGATTTGACGCGGCTGTATAACCTCTAACCCAAGTTCTTTCTGATAACGTTTCGCAAGTTTTTGCATGCGTGAAGGCCTTATCATCACAGCCCACTCAGCATGAAGCAAACTTACCGTATTTTTTGCTGCAGCAATTTCATGCTCAAGATGAAGAACTTCGTTCATTCGCTTTTGAACATCATATTTTACCTTATAAGTAAGTCCTGCCATACAAATCATAATCAACACTAAAATCATATCAAATGTACGAAAAACTGTCATTTTTTGCTGCCTTCAAAACTGGCAATCTCTGCTAAACCAAATAATTTCATATCTGCTGCAAGAGCCTCTGCTTCAGTCCGTACACCAATACGCAACCTCGCAGAACGTGAACGAGGATTTTTCTGTAACTCCTCTTTAGTTGCCGTGATCCCACCTCGAAACAAAGGAAAAAATGTCGCTGGAGCAGCCTTTATTTCTGGCAGATAGCGTGATCTCATACATTCTCCAGAACGAGCCGAAAAAAATCTTTTGACCATACGATCTTCAAGAGAATGAAAACTGACAACCCCCAAACGGCCTCCAGCTTTTAAAACGCGTTCAGCAGCAAATAAACCACATGCCAATTCACCAATTTCATCATTAACATAGATACGAAGAGCCTGAAATACACGTGTTGCCGGATGAATACGATCTCCCAGCTTACGTCCTATCAACGTTTCGATAGCATACGCCAAATCACCTGTACGCAAAAAAGGCTGCACAACACGACGCTTTTCAATCATCCGTGCAATTCGCCCCGCATAACGCTCTTCCCCTAATATCTTAAAAATACGTGCCAAATCCCTTGCTTTTAAATGATTGACAACATCGCTGGCTGTAAAACCAGTCTGAGCCATTCGCATATCCAATGGACCATCTTTTTGAAAAGAAAAACCTCTTTCTGCTTCATCAAGCTGCATTGAAGAGACACCAATATCCAAAATAACTGCATCCACCTTCTCTTCAACGACACGATCAAGCTGTGAAAACGCCATATGGACCAAACGAAGGCGTGGAAAAAATTCTTCAACAAGCGATTGTCCTGCACTGATAGCATGAGGATCACGATCAAGAGCAATCACCTGTGCCCCTGCCTTTAACAAAGCGCGCGTATAACCACCAGCACCAAAGGTGCCATCAATCACTTTTGCTCCAACCAATGGCATAAGCCCAGCCAAAACTGGCTGTAACAACACTGGAATATGGCGTTCAGCTCTTTGATCCTGCTTTATCAAAATAATCCGTCTTGAAGTTATGCCGTCTTAAATCAACAGCTCTCTCATGGCAACTGATCTTAGAATAACCTAGCCTTCAACTTTCACATTAATCACAATGAACGAAAAAACTAAAGTTATCCCAAAACAGATCCTAACGCATTATACTTAAAGAAATGTTATAATTTTTTAAAACACTCTTTGCTCAAGTGTCTATTTCAAACACATAGACTCCATAAAAGACCATATATAATTGATCTTATAAAATATCGCGTATCATCATGAAATATCAGTCGGCCTATAAGCCGGGTTCTGTAGAGTAAAGCTTACACTTTACATGGCAACCATTCATCTGGGACGGATGTTACCATCCGCCTCGTGCAACCTACCCGAATGACTCGCCCGGAAATCGGCTGCAAATTAAATTTTGCACGTCATTTCTATTTGGTCTTGCTCCCGGTGGGGTTTACCTTGCCACATTCATTACTGAATGCGCGGTGGGCTCTTACTCCACCCTTTCACCCTTACCTATAAAAATAGGCGGTTTACTTTCTGTGGCACTTTCCCTAGGGTCACCCCCGCCGGGTGTTACCCGGCACCGTCTTTCCATGGAGCCCGGACTTTCCTCACCTGCCATATTTCAGTATCAGACAAGCGCGGCTGCCCAGCCGACTGACATACTAGTTTATAAAACATTTTCTGCTCCGTGAAAATAGCATCTTAAAATATTTTATGACAAACCTCTCTCAACAGATGTTTTTATTTTAATGAAGCCAGATAAGTCTTTACTTTTGCGCAATATTTCGCTGAAATGGAATTCATTTTTTTTGCAGCATGACCTGCGTTATATTTAAGGATTGTACCACACGTACTTCCACCACTGAGTTTATAGGCCCGTGCCAAATAACGCATACCATATTCAAGATTGGTCGCAGGATCGTACAAATCCTGTACAGAACCACTAAAACCCAATCCTCGTGCCGTAGAGGGTTTAATTTGCATCAAACCTATTTCACCAGCAGCCCCCTTTATACCTGCCTTATAATTACTTTCAACTTTTACAACAGCATGTGCTAAATTAACGGGAACATTATATTTATTCGCAAGTTTCTGAATAAGAAACTCATAAGGACGAGCAGAAATCTTAGAAGCAACAATCACTGAGGTTTCTCCTGATTCCGCAACATTTAAGACACTATGAGTCCAACTTATATCAAATACAAAAAATACAGCACATGCTGTATTTAACAAGATTTTCAAAAATTGCATTTTCTTTCTCTTCACTCAAACATTCTCAAATTCTAGCCGCAAGTAATTTGCAAATATATTATACAAAAAAGAAAGCAAAAGAACGTCTTTAAAAAGGAAATAGTAAGACAATTTCAAGCTAAAATTATGAAATAAAAGAATATATCTTTATGCACAAGTCTCAGATTTCTCTATATCATAAAATAAAAAAATAAAAAGACTATAATTAATCTTATAGCGTATCAAATAAAATGATATAATCTATAACTTGCGGCTATCACTGTTGTATCAATCAATTTTTATATTAAAAAAATAGCATCTGAACTAGATGTAATATTTTTTACATAAGATTATTAATTTTTTTATTGAGATCAATCCCTCAAAGAAAGAGAGACAAGAGCATCTTTTTACCGAAGATGCTCGATATCAAAAAAGGTTCACAAAAAATATAAACCGTTATCAACGCTTCTCTCTGATTAATAAACACCCACTGCACTCTTTATGTCCGATAAAACCTCAAAAAATCACAAAACAAATCTCCCCATCATTGCGCATAAAAAATTCATAAATATATTAAAACCATCATACTCTTTACCAATTCAAAATATTGGAACAGACTTTTAGCTCTCAAGATGTCTCAAAGAAGCTTTTTAATTCCTTTTTAAAAGAGTTTTTATCCACACAAGCCTCTACTTGTGGTATACAAGAAACTGATTTTAATTTTTTCACCATGGATAAATTTAAAATGAGAGGATTTTACAATTCTTAAGATTCTCATTCAATATAAAATGATAAATTATCATTATAAAACAATATACTAAAAAAGTTATATCCGTTTTTATCCCTACAACAAAGCTTAAAAATTACTTGTGTCTATTTTTTTGAAAAATGTTAGAAAACTCAATACCCCCAAAGCCTTTTTAAATAAAAATAGACCTCCCATCTTCATTCAAATATTTTTTCTTTGTTACAGACTATCATCTTATCAGTCTTGCACCTCATTTTCAGAAATCATACAAGTGGATAAATATCCTAAAATCCGTAGAACAAAAAAAGCTTAAATCCTTTAAAAAATTTTATTTTCTCATATCAAATAAAAAAATAACCGGCATATAAAATGCAGTTAACGTGTTTTATTATAATCAATACTGCTTTTGTCATTGTAGCGATTGATAATGCAATTAACTTGGACCAATACCCTTGATAGACTTTCTATCACTCCTGTAATGATTGCAACATTACCCTTATACTCCAATTGCTTACCTTTTGAGAGATAAATTTTGTTAATACCTTAAAAATTGATTATCTCCTCGCACTTTTCAAAATTTCACGAAAAGCTCTTTCTCCTTAAAATAAAACCCAAAAGCGCAATTAAAAAATAGCTAAAAATAAGCATTAGCAACGGAAGGACGAGAAATCGCTTTTGAGAGAGCCATAGCAACAGTTTCACCAGATTTTTGAGCCTGCTCACGACTCTGACCACTTTTAGAAGCAAGCGCAATTACATCACGACGCAGCTGCGCAATAAACAACTCCTGCTGTTGAGGGGTCATCTTAGAAAGATGCTTGATAATATCTGGAAAAGATACGGATAATCTCTCTAACAACTCCTCCTCTGTTACATCAAGCTGCTGAGAAGAAAAAGAAGAGCGACCGGAAAAAAACTGATAAACAGCACTACTTTGAGAAGCAAAAAAGACAGCGCCAGAAATAAAAAATACAAATAAAATAAAAATAATACGATGTGAAAAAGATCCCATTATCTCTTACCTAAAGATCACAGAATACAAACATAGCTTCCTTTTATGATTCTTCTTATAACATGCAACAATGCCTCAATAAAGAAAAATCAAATTATTAAAAATGAATACGCTAACACTATCCGCCCAATAAGACTCGCCCCTCTATGTATTTAGGTACTATAGGCGAAACAATAACAGATCTTACACTCCCCCCCTAATAACACCTTACATTTCCTAAAATAATTACAAAAAGCCTGACTGAGGAAATCCTCAGTCAGGCCAGACAATCTAGGGGATCCACGCGGGGGGGGGGGGAGGAGGTTCCCCGATTGTCCTCTTACATCAACCACTAAGATAGCCGATGCAATATTCTTGCTATGGAATAAAATTCTTTAAACAACAAGAAATTCTTATCATCTTCTACGCAAAAAAACATAAAAGAATTATAAATTATTTAAAAATGTTTAAATTTAGGCAAAAAAAGTTTAAAATGACCCAATTTGAAGCAATTTTATTTCAATAAGCATCAATTAGAATCTACGATCATTATAACTTTTAAATAGTTTCTTTCATAACTCTGATGATCATATTAAAAAACCGTAATTTCTACGTATCCACCCTATAAAAATCAAACTACGTAAAAGTAGAATCACTTTTCCAACAGCAATCACCACAAAAAGAAAAACGTAGATTTTTAAAATCTTACACAAATAACCGTAAAAAATGGAAAACATCTTCTTGCAAGAAAGCTATGAATTATTTAAATAAAACAATAAATTAGAGAAAATAAAATCTTATCTATCTTTATAAAAAATTTCTGTAAATGATCATTAAAATATTGTTACATCCCTCATGTAACAATCAATGAGGAACTTAAACAGCTTAATCTTATGAGAAAATGAGAACTCTGAAGGTATTTTTTTCGAATCACGCCCCATCGTCATTCCAAATAACGATAAACCATTTTACAATAACCAACAGTCTCTAACGCATTTTAACATAACAAACCGAAATCAATGCAGACATTTTCTCTTAATCTCTATCATTTAAATGATCCCGTAAAATAATACACACAGTAGTTTCTATGCTCAAAAATTTTTATATTCTGTTCTTCTAACGTAAACAATTCATTAATTTACAATCATAACTCATCATTTTACAATTTACATGAGAAACCTCAAGAACGTAAGATTCCCATATTTTCAATCTTCGTCTATTGAATTAATGAATAGCCATACTATCGCACATCACAAACAAGAAGAAGCATATGGATAAAAAACATAAAACGATGATGCCGGCTTACAACTTTTACTTAAACTAAAGACGATGGTGCCCTCTCAATTTTACGCTATAACCACGGACTGCGTCATAAGATGAGCGGCAAACATAAAAAGAAAGAAAATACTTTTGGCAAAAACAATGGACTTATTTAATAATCTTCATAACTTCTCATGATAAAGAGATACGAAACTTTAGTGTAATATCACGCTTTTCTTTCCTACTTTCAGCCACAAACTATCCATAGATCATCGCCGATCTTATTTTATGAATATAATGCATTGTCTTACCCTTTTACTTTTTCGTCTTTTTAGAGCATCTCTTTGCACCCCTCACTAAAAGTTCCAAGGTACTCCTTATCTAAAAACCTGTTTTAAAGAGATATTTTAAGATCTATTGGGCACCACCATCTCTGATATTTATAAAGGTATGAGCCTTCACTATGATTATATTGTGCGGCATTATATCATATTGCAGCCGCTCTCACATTTAGAAAATGTATTTTCTCTTACAAACGGTATCATTTAAGATAAATACCTTCTTTTGTAGCAGACAAACAGACTCTTTCGGATTCTGAAACAGGAAATTTGAAATGAAACAACATTCCTGTATTTAAACCTCTTATTGAGTCTAAAAAAATCAATGATCTTTTAAAATCAATATATTGGCTAATAAAATATAATATCAAGACACCTTAAATAATGATCCTCGTAGGCTTAACTCTATAGAAGGTGCTTCATTATACAGCCTACACGCCGCTATAAAACACCAATACTTCCATATAAAAACATAATACAAATGTAAAAAACAATAGCTCATCAATGATTGAATAAAGTTTTATCTCTACGCTATTCCTTGAGAAAAATCAGAGTATAAAGCACGTTAACAAACGCGATTTATGCAAAATCTACTTGTTTATCTTTGATATCGTCAACCAATAAACGCGGATCATGAGCAAGCCAAAGCGTAGCAATCCCCTCCTCACTGTTTTCATTTTGTATAGGAGTAAGACAAACCGTTTGTTCTAGAACAAGTCCCGCATTTTTAAGCCATTGTTCTATTTGTAAAGCCGAAAATCCAAAACGCATATGCACTTGATCAGAATATGAAGACTCAATTTCATGATAACCAAAATCCACAATCAATAAACGGCCATGAGGACGCAAAACACTTGATATCTCATGAAGGAATATTTCAGGATTTTCAAGAAAATGTAAAACCCAATGAAGAATAACTAAATCAAAAGTTGTATCTCCAACAGACAAGTGAAAAACATTGCTATCAAGCACAACTTGAACTGCATGCGTATAAAGATTAGAAAACAATTTTAAGATAGAGTCTCCACCTCTTCCAATATTCAGCATCGTCTGAAATGGTTTATCGCCAATGATTTCAAGTAAAGAGTTTTCTACACGATGATCTGCCATATAGGATGACCGTAATACATCCCGTTGCAACGCATTTTGTAAGAAATGCTTCTTCCTCGTTTTTTGACGCTGCTTTTTAACATCCTTCAAACGTTCTAAATCATGCGCTAACAACACATCATTCTTTGGCAAAGCCGAAAGAATACCCATCACAATGTCTTTACCCCAAAAATCATGACAAAGCTTAAAATAAAGGCTATCCCCCTTCTGATAACGCTCAATCAATCGTGCTTCGTACAATAAACGTAAATATCGTGATATACACGCTTGCGACTGATCAAGAATAAAAATAAAATCAGGAATTGTTAAATCTTCATGATGTAAGAGCCTAAGAACACGTAAATGGCTTACTTCTGCGACCGCTTTCAGCAGCACAATCATTGCATCTAAACTTGCACTTTTTTTCATAATTATCCCCTAAACATTCCTATAAACATTTGTTTATAGGAAAAAAAGTCAAGCATACAACGCATATTCTCATCTATTTTGTTCTCTCTATTTTATCATACTATGAAAAAAATAGGCTAATGTAAAAAACAAACAGATCTTATCTCCCTGCTTCTCGTTATAATGAGAATACATTGATTTATAATAATAATTCATTTTTAACTTGAATAAAAAACCGTAATACCGTAGATTTTCCTCATTTCAAATCTATTCATGATAAATCAATCCAAATCATTCTCTTACAGCTCATAAACGGAGGGGACAGATGGATAAAAATGCCTTTTATGCCCACCTCAAAACAAGAACTGCATACTATTGAGAAAAAATAACATGATAATGCCAGCTTGCATTTTTATTAAGTAAAGATGATAATGCTCAATGACCAAGGCATTTGTAGAAGTAATACTATACGCTTCATCCCCTCCTTTTCATTGCAGTTTTACAAAAAATAACCCTATTTAGGTCATAATTTCATAAAGTGTCTCTTACTCTTTTCAATGAATAAAAACTCCCACAGAGTACACACACACTTTATTTATGAAATAACAAACGCAATAAAATACACTATTATTCTAACAAAGTTGCGATAAGATAAAAAATTCTAGCGTGTAAGAGGTTTATAATTTGCATGCTTAGGATTAAGAGATTCCGCCCCAAGACGACGAACTTTATCAGCCTCATATTCAGCAAAATTACCTTCAAACCATTCTACATGACCATCACCTTCAAAGGCTAAAATATGTGTTGCCAATCGATCAAGAAACATACGATCATGCGATATGATAACTGCACAACCAGCGAAATTTTCCAATGCATCTTCCAATGCACCCAATGTTTCAGTATCAAGATCATTTGTCGGTTCATCAAGAAGAAGCACATTCCCCCCCTCTTTTAGAAGTTTCGCCAAATGTACGCGATTGCGCTGCCCTCCTGATAAATTTGCCACCTTCTGCTGCTGATCTGCCCCCTTGAAATTAAAAGCCCCGCAATAAGCGCGGCTATTCATCTCATATTTGCCTAATTTAATAATGTCATTTCCACCAGAAATTTCCTCCCAAACAGTTTTATCCCCCACCAAGGAATCGCGACTCTGATCCACATAACTCATGTGAACTGTTTCACCGATACGTATCTGACCTGAATCGGGCTTTTCCTGTCCCGTCAACATTTTAAACAAGGTCGACTTTCCCATACCATTGGCCCCAATAACGCCGACAATGCCACCAGCAGGAAGTTTAAAAGAAAGAGAATCAATCAATACACGTTCACCATAAGCTTTAGAGAGATTATCAACCTCAATAACAACTTGTCCTAATCTTTCTCCAATAGGAATAATGATTTGCGCCTCTCCAGGACGGCGCTCACGTGCTGATTGAACCAACTCATCATAAGCCTTAATCCGAGCTTTTGACTTTGCTTGTCGCCCTTTTGGACTAGAAGCAATCCATTCTTGCTCACGTGATAAAGCACGTTGACGCGCTGCCTCTTCACGGCCTTCCTGAGCCAAACGCTTGGCTTTAGCCCCCAAATAAGCAGAATAGTTCCCCTCATAAGGAATACCTCTACCGCGATCTAATTCTAAAATCCAACCCGTTACATTGTCGAGAAAATAACGATCATGGGTTATCAAAAGCACAGCCCCAGGATATTCACGTAGATGCCTCTCAAGCCAAGCCGTCGTTTCAGCATCTAAATGGTTTGTCGGTTCATCCAAAAGTAATAAATCAGGTTTTGACAAAAGCAATTTACAAAGTGCAACACGCCGCTTCTCACCACCCGAAAGTTTTGTTACATCCCCATCGGCTGGCGGACAGCCAAGAGCAGCCATAGCCATTTCCACTTGACTTTCTAAATCCCAAAGATTCTGACTGTCAATAATGTCCTGAAGCTGTGCGCTTTCATCAGCCGTTTCCTCGCTATAATTCATCATCAATTCGTTATAACGCTCAAGAACTTCCTGTTTATCTGCAACACCTTCCATCACATTACCACGCACATCTTTGCTCGCATCAAGCAAAGGTTCTTGTGGTAGATAACCACAGCGTGCTCCTTCAGAAATCCATGCTTCTCCCGTATATTCCTTATCTAGCCCAGCCATAATACGTAAAATAGTTGACTTCCCTGCACCATTCGGCCCTAAAATACCGATCTTCGCATCTGGATAAAAAGACAAATGAATATTTTCTAGAACTTTTTTATTGCCGTAAGACTTGTTAAGCCCAGCCATATGATAGATAAATTGACGTGCCATAAATTTCTCTTTATATTATGCGATATTAAAGATTAGGATTTTGAAAAAACTGCTTTTGCTTTTTGAAACTGTACAGTAAATAGCACTTACGTCGTATCAAAAGCTTTCGCTTTATATTGGTACATTTTTTCTAATCTCACAAGCCCCAGTATGGTCCTGAATGCAAAAAAACATCCCCCTAAAGAGCAAAAAGCAAATCTTTTTAGCTGTACCTGAAACCTGTTATCAAACATTGCCTCTCTTTTCCATACCAGATATAACATTGTATTTTTATCGTATTAAACCGACTTATCAATGTAATATGATACCACAAAGAAAAGCAATTCTCTATGCGCCTTCTTTTCTCGCTTTATGGGCTTTATATTACGCAGTAAAAAATCCTTCTCTTTTTTCATCGATTTTTTGCTACGGAAAGCAATGGACTTCACCCCTTGCCTTGATATGGCTTAAATTACGTTTACAAAACGACCGCCGCCTTATGGGATCTGACGTCCCAAGCCCAATGATCATGAAAGCTTTGCATCAACACGTAGCAACAAATGACTACAGCGCACTTCCCATTGGTACGTGGTTACAATTCGTAAAAAACTATAAAACCAATTGTAAAAACTTATCCATCCCCCTCTTTTGGCTTGATAATTATAAAAATAATATCAATATCCAGCACATCATTTCAAAACTTCAAGACGACATATAGCTTTTTAAAAATACGATAAAAGCTCATCTCGTATAGGAATATATTTATGGAAAAAAAAGCCTTAATCGTCATTGATGTTCAAAATGACTTCTTACTAGGTGGAGCACTTGCCGTACCTCAAGGTGATGCTATTTTACCCGCCGTCAATAATCTCATAAATCATTTTGACCACGTTATCTTAACCCAAGACTGGCATCCCAAAAACCATTGCAGCTTTGCTTCCTGTTATCCTGAAAAAAAGCCCTATGATACAGTCATTCTTGACTATGGTCCTCAAATACTTTGGCCTGATCATTGCATACGAGGAACACAAGGAGCAGAATTCCATCCATCTCTTAGAGCAGAAAAGGCACAACTTATCCTTAGAAAAGGCTATAATCAAAAAATGGATAGCTATTCTGCTTTTCTTGAAAATGATCAAAAAACACCAACAGGTTTACAAGTTTATCTCAAAGAACATGGTTTTACTAAGCTCATTATGTGTGGCTTAGCAACTGATTTTTGTGTCGGATTTTCTGCTCTTCACGCTATACAATGCGGTTTTAAAGTCAGTGTTTCATTAAATGCCTGTGCTGGTATTGATGTAAACGGATCACTAAACACTATGCTTAAAACAATGAACGAAGCCGGTATAGAACTTTTAATGGTCTCTTAAAATATCCTTCTCTAATCTACCATTATAATACACTGATTTATAAAGGATAAATCATTTTGCACATATTTAAGTAAGAGTCCAGAATATCGTAAATTCTCTCATTTCAAACCTGTTTCAAAAACATTCTTTTACACGTTACAAAGAGAATCAATGTATGAATAAATCATTCAAAAAAACAGTAAGAATGCTTCTTATGACCCATTAAATGCAAGAGCTTGTCATAATATTGAAAGCTGGTAAAAAGTATAACATCAGCTTTCTATCTTATATTTAGGTCAAAAAGTATCCTAGAGATTGTACATTATTGGCTTCATGGGTAGTATCATGCAATGAACTCAACTTTAAAAAAACGCAAATAAGCAATAAAATAGTATTTTATTTTGCATAAAAGACCTCTTTCTATTCAAAGATATGCGATAAACAAAGTGTGAAAAAGGAAGAAATCTCCATTACTTAGATACAACATGTTTATCTAATTGACGATGCTTAAAACGAATCGAAGAATATAATGCCATTCCAATAATACAGACTCCCACAAGTCCTGTTAAAACTTCAGGAACCGATATAATCGTTTGCAGATACATAATCACTGCAAGAACTAGAATTGCATAAAAAGCACCATGCTCTAAATAACGATAATGCAATAATGTTCCTGATTCAACCAACATAATTGTCATAGAACGAACGTAAAATGCTCCGATACCAAGACCTATTGCAATAATAAAAAGGTTGTGTGAAAAGGCAAAAGCACCAACCACGCCATCGAAAGAAAAACTAGCATCAAGAACTTCTAAATAAAGAAACGCCCCTACTCCCCCGTGAGCTACTGTTGTTAAAGTCTTTTGAGGAGTATCCAAGAGATGACCGACAACTTCAACACCGATAAAGGTCAAAAGTCCATAAAGTGCTGCCAATAAAAAAGTTATTTTATTTTCTGCATCAATCTGAGCTGAAACAAATAAGATCAAAATCAAAACAATTGCAATATCAATTCCAACAAGCGCCCCAAACTTTTGAGCAGGTCTCTCTATAACATTAAGCCAATGCACTTCTTTTTCAGAATCAAAAAAATATTTTAAGCCAACCATCATAAGGAAAGTTCCTCCAAAAGCAGCAATCCCCATATGCGCATCGGTTAAAACTTCAGCATATCGATGTGGTTCCCATATCGCTAATTTGACTGCCGCAATTGGATTAATCCCAACAGCAACGACAACCACCAATAATGGAAAAACAATTCTCATCCCAAATACAGCTATCAAAATGCCCCATATAAGAAAACGACGACGCCACAATGGACTCATTCTACTAAGAACACGCGCATTGATAATAGAATTATCAAAAGATAAAGAAATTTCCAAAATTCCTAAAACAAAGCAAATAAAAAAATATTTAAGAAAACCAGTAATACTTTCCGTTTCAAACCAACCAATAACCCCTCCTAAAAAGACACCAATAATCGTGAAAAAAAAAGCAAACCCAAAATAGCGTAATAGGGCCATGATCATTCCTCAAAGTTTATTTTCTACTTCATCTAAGCACACCCAGTACCAATCCAAAGTTTGCATCTCTTTAAAGTTGCATCTATTAATGCAGAGGTGTATAGAATATATATGGTAAAATTACATGAAAATTCTCTCAAAAAAAGCAAGAGACAAATGTAGCAACAAGGAATTTTGTTTTGAAGTGAATATCAATTGTCAATACAATAAGTGCAAGATTGCTTTCTATCTACACAAATAAAAAAAAACAAGAAATTAAAGCTATAATATTGACATTATATCATAGAATATTAATACATAGTGTGCTTTTATTATTTAATGATTTATACCATGATGATTTACCGAGGGAGATAATTCGTGGCACGTCCTGAAACTGAATCAAAAACCATATTTGGAAAACGTTTACGTTATGTACGTCTTGCTTTAGGCGATCCATCACGTGAAACCTTAGCTAAAAGTTTTAGCATGACAAAAAATTCCATTGCTTTTTATGAGCGTGGAGAGAGAGAACCCAATCTTAGTGTCTTACAAACATACCGCACGTTATATGGTGTCAATATTAATTGGCTTTTAACTGGACAAGGAAAAATGTTTGACACCGAATATACAAAAGGTGATTTTGACTGGAATTATTTTATTAAAAAAATCGAAGGACTGGAAGAAACACTTGCCGATAGTGATCGTAACGAAAAACTAAATCAAGAAAAAATCGACAGTTCTTATGAAAAATTGCAGCAATATTTGTCAAGACAAGGTTTATCAAATGGTTTTAACCCTAAAACTACAACCTCTCTTATCGATATGAAAGCTAAAATGGCCAATTCTTATACCCTTAGCTTATTCATTGATTTACTCATTCGAAGCGTATCCCAAAAAGAGGTTATAGCTAATCAATAAACGTCTATTTCAAAAGAAAAAGCAAGAAATGATTAAACACCAGTATGGAAAAAAGTATTTTTTACTTTATCCATGCTGGTGAAGTTTTATATAATTTATAGACTTTATTTCTGTAACGACAGAAAAATATTTGCATTGTAAATGAAAGTATAGTGTCTTTAAATTAAAAAAAATAATTTTATAGTATAAAATTCTCATTCATGTCTTATTGACAATATTTTTTTTCTTGTTAAAAGAATAATAGCTCTCATAGAAATTATTTTTTAAGGTCAGAAAATTTAAGGGGAATATATTGACGACTTCCTAGAGAGACATACATTAATGTTTACAAGTGGATTAGTTAAATATTTATCCTGAAAATTATCAGCTATTTTATGAGGTGGGAAGCATGTATTTTGAGGTGTTTCAAGGAGTTCACAATCAATGGTACTGGCGTTTAATCTCAGGAGATGCACAAAAAATTGCTTTTTCTAGTAAAGGTTATCCAACAAAACAAGATATCCTAATCAATATTGAGCAAATAAAAGAAATTACACATAAGGCTCTTATTAGAGAACTACAGTCCTAACATTCTTTACCATTAAAACAAGCGTTTATTTTGTATAATGGTATGGTAGTTACTTTTGTGACAAATGAAAAGTGATTGATTTGCCCTCAATGAGAGGAAGTTTTTGTATTATTTCTGACACTCACAAAGAACATTCATATTCTTACAGATTATATGTTTATTTTCAATCATACTCAAATCTCTATAGCCTTTATCAAAAAGAAAATCTCTTAAGTTTTGTATTTTTCATAAAAAATAAACGCACATGAAGAGAAGATAAATCATCAATGAGAAATATATTTACTCTACAAGATATTGATATCTTTTACGTTCATATTCCTCTTCTGTATCTGATAATCATAACTGACTTACCCATTTCATCTTCATAAAAAGCAAATATCTCTTTCTTTCTATTATCATGCAATTTTTTATACCTATTAGCTGAAACTATCGTAGCATTTATACCTTACATCTAAAAAGAACGTGCAAAACTGTTTCCAGCAATAATATAAAATTGCTGGATTGTATAGACGCGCTTTTTAATAACTAGCCTACCTATAAACTGGTTTATCATCATAAACTCTTATTTTATGATCAACGACGCTCTGTCTTATAAACTTAAATGTTGTCATAAAATCAGAGTAAACTTGAATATTCTCTTCCAATACAATCTCTCCATCAGCACCATAATTGGCTTCATTAAAGTTTATCTCTCTCGTCATTCCAATCTTCCTAACACATTTCCAAACCCTTTAATGCAAAATATGAATACAATCACTCTTTATCATCTTCAGATTTAAGCATTTTTTTATATTTCTTTTCATTTTTTTCATATTGCTTAATTTGTTTTTTCAGTTTTTCAATTGCTTGGTCGCGTCTTTTAATCACCATACTTTGCTCTCTAATAGCCCTATCTCGTTCTTCAGTCATCTTCATAGTATCTCTTAAAAACTCATGCTTTATTCTTCTAGATTCCTCTTTTAAAATTTTCACTTGACTGCGATAATATAAAGAAAATCGAAATATAACCCCGCTGCACAACAAAACAACAATCATTGCTCCCAATAAAATTTCGTTTACACTCATTTGGATCTCCCTTAATTGTCGCTCAAGTGATCATCTTGACCAATTTGTTTCATCCTCAATCAAAAAAAGAATGCAATAAATCGCATGTTCCAAGTGTGAACAATCACTCTCGGCGTTCTTATTTTCTCCATTAAAGCATTGATAAATGACGCAAACAAATCTCTGAAAGCGGCTAAATCTACACTCACACCAATTATTTGCGACATATTTATTGACACAAAATACAAAAAATAAGGAACGTCAAATAAAACTAACGACGCAATCCAATCATACAAGCCTTGCCCAAATCGTTCCTATCTTCCTTTTTACGCCATGTGGAATGCGGCTATATATAAAAGTTTTTCATTATTACAAAAATCTTCAGTGTCACAAAGCACAGCATTTCTGTAAAATTTTGCCTTCCCACAAATCTTTACATCACCACAAACTAAAGCATCATTATAAACTCGAGCCTTTCTAAAATCACGAGTATCACCACAAAATTCAATACATTGAGCATTCAAAACTTGATCAAAAAAGACCGCATTAGCATAAACATATGCATCTCCACTCATATTCAAATAACGATAAAGTTCTTATTTTTCATAAACATGCGAACTCTTACGAACCACTAAACAACCATATGTTAATGCATTGTTATCAATAACAACATCATTATAAACACAGACTTCATTATAAACCGCAGCATCATAAAAACACATTCATCCCCATAAGGGCATTGATCGAATGTACAATTCTACCAAACAACCACCTTTGTGGATCAGATTACCTTCCTGTTTAATAAAATATCCAAGATCACTTTTTTGATATTTCCCATTTTTTTTACGCATATATACGATATACCATCTGATAGTGATCTAATTTATTACAATAAAGAAGAAATCAGTATTCTTTGTCTATGCAATTTACATTTTTTCTACAGCCATTATCCTATCTCTTAAGGCTCTAAAGCTTCGTTATATTCACACACTACCTCAACGCAGAATTTTTTTTACAAATTCTGATGTTGGGGTATATCTTGATTTATAATGCTGCTACGTATACTATCATAGTGAAATCTCATAAACATACGAGTGTGTATCGCCCTTTCTGGTATACACATTTACTTTTTCACAACCGTGGAACTAAGCAACCATTTTTATTGATTCGAATCTGAAAGTGTATGGGGACATTTTGTTATTAGTTAAAAACAACTCTATATGCTTCCTTAGCGAAGAGCTACACATGGATATTTTCACGCTCCTTGTATCATATATTCTGGATTCGCAACGCAATATTAACGCTATAGCGTAAATATGTAAAGGTCTAAAAATGACAAAGACTGAAAAAGATTGGTTCCAACGCTTAGTTGAATTGATAAAAAGTGACGGACGAACAATGATTGAAATAAGCAGAGCTGCAGGCTGTGGACAAAATTACGTCCAACAAATGATAAATGGAGGCAAGAGACCTTCTGTAGATAAACTCATGGCTATTTTGAATACACTGGGAAATGCTAGTGCCATATATGTAATAACTGGTTTCAACATCTCCGATGAAGACTTAAAACTCATAACTTTGATTTCGTCTGGAGATAAAAAGAAGATTGAAGCCTTAAATGTTCTGTTGAATGAGCAGAATCTGTAGCATTTTCTACTTTATCCAATATCGCTTGCTTTTGAGACGTCGATAAAGACTCCCATTTCACAATAATATCAGATAAAGTTGTTTCAAATTTTTTATCATTCTTCATAGTCATACTCCATGTAGTCACACTATATAACGCTAAAGCGTTCAAAATATATCTCATACCTTAGAAAAAAATATTTGCAATAGGCAGTATGGAAGCAATTGTGTACAAACTTATTTTACAAAATCAGATGAAGTTCTATTAGTCATGTACCATAGTGAAACAGAAAGCATCACACGATCCAGACCTTCTTATGAAAATTGGTATAATCTATCAAAAACGCGAATAATGTTACGCAGATCTTGCGATTCGGACCAATAAAAACTAATGTGAAAATATCCCTGAAGACACTCCTGAACTCTATATAAGAGAACACGAAAAAGCTTTTTTGAAAAAAATACATCACAATTTATTCTACATAGCACCATCTATGTTTTTTTAACAATATTGCAAAGCAAGAATATAACAATGTTATAGGAATAAATTCTTATAAACAGAGCCACACTACCTAAAACTCTGTAACACATTTACAGGTAACCTCTCCTCTAAACGCACCTTGTAAATACTAATATAAGTCTCTATCATAAGCAAAAATGATACTATTAAAAAATAAAACGAATCATCACGCACAATCTTTGTACGTAAATTTTATACAGATTTACAACAAGAGAGAAATCCCCTTATGCAAATGAAGAATTATATTTTCAAAGTATGACTTTGAAGAAGAAGTATACTTTTCCAAAAAAACACCCTCCCTGCCAATAATTTTTCATAAGAGAAAAAACTCATAATAAAGATAAAACTCTCTATACGATCAATACGAGAAAAATGTTAGCAATACAAAAAAGTGCTAGGGTTACCGCAATATTGCCAATTCCTTATCAGAGTAAAATCAAAAAAGACATCTGCTCTTCAATAATAATTCGGATCACATGAAAACTCTATAATTTAAACATTAAGCAAAAAATACACAAAAACAGAAAATGGCATTTTAACAAATTTTCCAATATCATAGAAAACATTTCTTACAGAATAATAAAATGCTTATTACAATAGAATCTGGATGATGCAAAGCGATAGAAACAATCACTCAATTGACTTTTCAAAGAACAATTAATAAAATTCTTTTCAGAAAACACGCCACCGTCACTATGAACAATATTTCTTAAAATATTAAATAGAATTCCTTTCTTGGGAAAAAGAAAATATCAACAAATGTTATCATCGTTGCCCCCATGATACATATGAATGCCCATAGATCACATTCTCTTATACACTAACCTTTCATCACAATGATGCTATTCGAACGTCTAAAAGACATTAACATCACTTAGAAAAAAGCAAATTTACACTAAATGTTTTTTGAGCCATTTGTTCTGAACAGGTACAATCTTTAAAATTGGTTTTATTGAGGTCTGTTTATTTGCAGAACAAGTATAAATAAACTTATCCAATGAAGCTTTTAGCCTTCTATTTTATGAAGAACACCATATAGAAAAAGTACAAAACAGTATATGAATTAAGAAAGTAAATAGCGACCCATATCAGTTAATCCAAATGCTAAAAGGTTGCAAATAAGAGAACTTCTTTGATGAGACTAAGAAAACATACCATCATATTAAAGCGACTGAGAGAAAAAACTGCAACAAACAACGACCAAAAGCTTCTAACACAAACAGGAAAATAAATAAAAAACGAAAAAGGTAGAATCTCAAAACTAAGCGATCCATTTTTCTATTGTACATTTCCCTATTGGTGGGCCCGGAGGGACTCGAACCCCCAACCAAGCGGTTATGAGCCGCTGGCTCTAACCAATTGAGCTACAGGCCCTAAATAGGTTGTTTCTCTCTAAACTAAAATGCCCTATGATACAAGAGCTGACAAAGATTATAACCCATCTTTTTCTCTTTTCTATTGGTTTTTTTTTCAGTGCTCTAATTTCTTTACAAAAACTCTTAAAAATGAGAGAATAATTAACTGACAAATATAAAGGTATAGATATGATAGAAAAGAAAATTCAACCACTGAAGAGTTCTCGGGTTAAAACAGTTATATTAGCATTTACACTCTTAGCCACATCGTTGACTGTACGTGCTTATGCTGAAGAAAATAAAATGAAAAATGCAACGATTACAGTGACAGCAATCGGAGAAAGTCAAGCAACACCGGATATGGCCATTATTAATCTAGCCGTTGTTACCTATGACAAAACTGCCCAAAAGGCATTAGCTTCCAATAATCAATCCATCAATGATATTATAAACGCTTTTAAAAACAATGGCATCCAAGCAAATGATTTGCAAACATCAGGCTTATCCATTTATCAGTCGACCTCTGATAAACACCACGAAAAAAAGAATAATGAAAAACTCTATCATGTTTCAAATTCTTTAACCGTGCGCATTCGTGATCTTACCAATGCTGGTAAAATCTTTGATCAAGCGATGACACTAGGTGTTAATTCAGTTAACGGCATTACTTTTACCAACGCAGATACAAAGCCATTTTATCAAGCAGCACGTAAAAAAGCCATTACTGAAGCCATTGAAAAAGCGCAAACGATAGCGCAAGCAGCCGATTTAAAATTAGGAAAAATTATTGAAATCAATGAAAAGGATGATTACTATCACCCAACACCACGTCTCATGAGTAGAGCAGCAGATGTAAGCTACGCAAATACAAATTTTGCAGGTGGTGAATTAAATTATAACGTGAGCGTCACTGTAGTCTTTGCGATCGATTAAGTCACAAACAAGTTGTATAAAAAATCATATTACTGGCCTTCACGTAGAAGACCAGTAATGTGATAAAGATAATCTTCCTCAGATAATAATTCGTCTTCGTAAATCTCTATTTGTCCGCGTGCAGAAATATGCGCTGTATGTACCGTCTGACAATCCCCTGATACCAATGGATGCCACCAATGAAGATCTTTTCCCTCATAAATTAATCTATAAGCACAACTTTCTGGGAGCCAACGCACTGTTTTAACTGTCGTAATATCTAGCGATATACAATCTGGTACAATTGATTTACGATGAGCATAATCTCGACACCTGCAGTTTTCCCCATCTAAAAGACGACAAGCAATACTGGTTGCATAAAGGTCACCCGTATCATCGTCCTCAACTTTATGGAGACAACAACAGCCACAGCCATCACAAAGGCTCTCCCACTCAGAAATGGAAATCTCTTCTAATTTTTTTACTTTCCAAAAGGGAAGTTCTCCACTCATAAACTCAGACACACCTTTTTTAATTAAGACGATCTATAAAAAATGAAACGTTTAATTTCTATAATTTTATCTATTTCTGTCTCTTAAAAAGATTCAACTTAATGTATACTTTAAACCATGTTCTTAAAAGCTATCTGAATAAAAAGAGAATATTCAAAAATAGCGCATATAAATGAACATAACCTATTGAAACATCTCTTTGTAAACTTAACGAAGAATAAAATGCGTCACCTAAAATGATAGAAAAGTTCCGCAAAGAATATACATTTTTCATCAAAAAGTCCGTATGTTGCAATATAAGTTTATTCCTAATAGATCTCATTTCTTAAAAACGAGCCGCGCTATACGCAAGGTAATGTTTTTATCGTTCATTTCTTGAAAGCCCCCTACTCTCTACTCCATAACCACCCTTTGCCCTATATCTATTCTTTTGAGACAGAGAAGTATAAAGCCCCAAAACTAAGAAAAACATTAAACATCGAAAACTTTCTAGATTGTTCAAATTCTTCCTATGTTTTTCTCAAGAAAGCATCCAAGTACAACATGAAGCACCTCCCCCCTTCATTAGGAAGAAAGAGGGAGTTATTAAAATGCACACGAATTCTTTTATTTAAGAATCGAGAAAACTGCGCAATTTTCGTGAACGGCTAGGATGTTTTAATTTACGAAGTGCCTTTGCTTCAATTTGACGAATACGCTCTCTTGTAACTGAGAACTGCTGTCCCACTTCTTCCAATGTGTGATCGGTATTCATCCCTATTCCAAAACGCATCCGCAAAACACGTTCTTCTCGTGGTGTTAATGAAGCAAGAACGCGTGTTGTCGTATCTCGCAGATTAGCTTGGATAGCTGCATCAATTGGTAATAACGCATTCCTATCCTCAATAAAATCACCCAAATGGGAATCATCTTCATCACCAACAGGCGTTTCGAGAGAAATAGGTTCTTTTGCAATTTTAAGAACTTTTCGTACTTTTTCTAACGGCATAGAAAGCTTGCTAGATAATTCTTCTGGTGTTGGTTCTCGTCCAATTTCATGGAGAATCTGACGCGAGGTACGAACGATTTTATTAATTGTTTCAATCATATGAACAGGAATACGAATTGTACGTGCCTGATCAGCAATTGAACGTGTAATAGCTTGACGAATCCACCATGTTGCATAAGTTGAAAATTTGTAGCCGCGCCGATATTCAAACTTATCCACAGCCTTCATCAAACCGATATTGCCCTCTTGAATAAGATCAAGAAACTGCAAACCACGATTGGTGTATTTTTTTGCAATTGAAATGACAAGACGCAAATTAGATTCTACCATCTCTTTTTTCGCAATTGTTGATTCGCGTTCACCTTTCTGCACCTGCATAACAATCCGACGAAATTCACCAATCGAAATAGCCGTTTCTTGCGCAAGATTTTGTATTTCACTTCGCAGTTTTTGGATTTCTTTTGCTTCACGCACCGAAAACTCTTTCCAACCAGGTGTAGGCAAAGCAGAAATATAATTCATCCAATCCGCGTCCAATTCACGCCCTTGGTATTCTTTTAAAAAGTCCTCATGGCCAATGCCATAGCTATTGGCAATCCGTTTCAGCTTACCTTCATTATGAATCAATCTCTTATTAATGTCATAAAGCTGTTCAACCAAAGCTTCGATACGATTTTGGTTTAAAGAAAGAGATTTTACTGCTTGAATCAACTCACCCTTTAATTGAATATATTTCTTCTTCTGAGAGGATGTAAGGGCCCCCTCTTTACGCTCTGCCAAACTGCTTTCAACATGCTGATCTTGTAATTTTCGTAATTTTACATAGGTTTGAGCAATAAAATCCAATGTTTCCATAACTTGAGGACAAAGTTCATTTTCCATTGCAGCAAGCGATAAGTTAACATCGTCCTCGTCCTCTTCATCATCGTCTTCAATGTTTCTCTCTCCTGCGCTCTCCCCCATATTACGTATACCAGAAGACATTTTTTCTTCTACGGTCTTATCAACTTCACTTCGCTCAATAACAGGAGCCTGCTTTGCTTCTGGACCAGCATAAGTCGTTTCAAGATCAATAATTTCACGAAGAAGAATACGCTGCTCTTTTAACTCGTCACGCCAGATAATAAGAGCCTGAAAAGTCAAAGGACTCTCACAAAGTCCTGCAATCATTGTCTCACGCCCTGCTTCAATACGCTTAGCAATGGCAATTTCGCCTTCCCGCGAAAGAAGCTCAACAGCTCCCATCTCACGCAAATACATACGCACCGGATCATCCGTACGATCTGTTACTTCGCGTTTATTCGTTGTCGTTGCAATTGCGTGGCTAGAGGCTTCTACTAAATCACCCCCCTCTACCGTAACTTCTTCTTCATAATTTTCAGACTCGACTTCATCCTCATCATCCACAACATTAACCCCCATCTCAGAGAACATCGCCAAGATATCTTCAATTTGTTCGGATGTAACCTCGTCAGAAGGAAGAACTGCATTGAGTTCATCCATTGTTACGTAACCATTTTTTTTGGCAAGTTTAATCATTTTCTTGATGGCATCATCAGAAAAATCAAGAAGAGGACTATCCAAACTCGCTTGGTTTGTTACTTCTGCATTATCTTTCTGTTTAACCTTTGTTGCCATACCATAACTCCACTCGATCACTTCACAGTTTCCATGTAACCATAGTTTCCATGTGACCAGTTTTTTTGTTCTCACTAAAATCTACCAATAGTTACTCATATATACTTCCTGTTAAGAGATTACCATTGGAAAGAATACATTTTGTATACGCCCTGACATCCAGACAAACTTGACATCCAGACAAAAACGCGGGAAAACTCCAGAAGTTTCCCCGACACCTCTCAGCCCTTCTGAGATAATCTCTGCACCTTATCGTAAGAACCAATTTCCCGCTTTTCCTAAAATTTACCCGCTTTTCCTAAAATTTAATTGTCATCTTTATAAAAATGTCACTCCACATAAACTTCCTCATCTAAAATTTAAGTGACTGATTCGCATTAAAAAAGCGAATCATTTTATCGTATCTTGTGTATTCCCGTCTATTTTTTCATCCAACCAACTTCCAAATCCTTCAATTAACGCTTCTGTTGCCTGCATCTGCTCCAGCTCATTTTTTACCTCACGAAGCAGATCAAAAACCTCACTCTTAGGATTTTCTACAAGTTGCTCTTCAATATCCTGTAACCTCTTATGTAGGTGGTGTTCTTGAAGATGCAAGTAGACAGCTTGTTTTAATATAGCACGCGCATCTTCTATAGGGGCTCCACCAAGAATAATACGCATACCAATATTTTGCACAAGATGTTTCATACGCTCTAACAGAGCCTTTTGCCCTCTTTTTTCTAAGAACGCAACCATCGTCTCTTTATCATGAAGCTGTTGGTCCCCAAGAATTTCCAACATAGCTTGATGAAAAATTATCAATTGAGTATTTTTTAATTCTAACTCAGAAAGAATTTCAAAATTTTCATACCACAACTCAGGATAGTAAGCTAAAGTGAGTAAAATGACTGCTTCACGCAAAGGGATAGATTGCGAAGAATTTCGTACTATTTCAGAATTTGCTAACAGAGAAAAGGTTTGATCTTTAAAGGTCCTATTTGGTGAAGATTGACCATATCGCCCTTCCCCCTTTTGTTTTGAAAAAGAGGGACGAAAAAAATCAAAAAGGCGTTTTTTTACATCTTGCAAATAATAACGACGGACATCTTCATCCTTAATCGTAAAAATTTGTTGTTTTAGTTGTTTTTCTAGCGCTGCTCGTGCCTCTGGAATTTCAAAATGCTTTCCATAGGTAGCACGCCACCATAAAAGCTCACTCAAAGGAATAGCTTTTTGCAAAAAAGAAGAAAAAAGCTGAGCTCCACCAGCACAAACAATTTCATCAGGATCTTTCCCTTGTGGCAACAAAACAAAGCGTACACAAACCCCAGCCTTTAAAAGAGGCAACACACGATCAGCAACACGAAAAGCAGCTTTTAAACCAGCATCATCACCATCAAAACACAAAATAGGTTCCTTCCCCATCTGCCATAAAAGCTCAATTTGCGCTTCCGTTAATGCTGTCCCTAAGGGTGCTACAACTCCTTCAAAACCAGCTTTAGTCAATGCAATGACATCCATATACCCCTCAACAACAAGGAGTGAATGAATTTTTTCATCGCCAACAAAGCGACTATTTTTGCGAGCTGCTGCCGCGTTATAAAGTATATTTCCTTTATGAAACAGCACTGTTTCAGGGCTATTGAGATATTTTGCTCGTGTCTCTTTCTCTAATGCACGCCCTCCGAAAGCCACCACACGTCCACGCAAATCTTCGATAGGAAACATAATGCGATTTCTAAATCGGTCATAAGAATCCGCGCGCTCCTCATGCACTGAGAGAAGCCCACATTCTTCCATTTGCTTTATTGAAATGCCCCGTGTACCTAAAGCTTCTTTCAAAGCCGTACGCCTTACCGGTGCAAAACCAATGCGGAAACGCTCTACAAGCTCTGGTGTAACACCACGTGCATCCAGATAACGACGTGCTTGTATACCTCCTTTATCGCGTAAATTATATTGAAAAAAATCTGTGGCAATTTTCATCACATCATAAAGGTCAGCTTTTTCCAGTTGACGTTTATGACTTTGTGAATCCAAAATAGGGAGTTTCATTCCCGCAAAATCAGCCAAACGCTCTACACTTTCTGAAAAGTGCAATCCATCAAGCTCACACAAAAAGGTAAAAATATCTCCACTTACACCACAACCAAAACAATAATAGCGCCCTTTATGATCATCACAATGAAAACTTGGCGTTTTTTCACCATGAAATGGACAACAACACCAAAAGTCTCCCCGTGAAGGCTTACTTTTTCGAGGATCAAAATCCACCCGTTGACCAATCACTGTTGAAATTGGGAGTCTCGTACGCAGTTCATTAAGGAAATCGGGCGGAAAACGCATTATCTCTCACAGAGTTTGAAAATTCTTTTTTGCATATTTAACGACTTTAGAGCATAATTCCAATACTTCCTCTTAAGCAGTTGTAAAATTTTAAACCCTCAACTGCATATATTTTTAGAAATGGAGAATAAAAAGTGATCGAATTTATTGCTCAATATCCTTGGTTAGAGGCTATTTCTTGGCTTGTTATTCTTACCATAGCTGCCCTTTTAGTGAACTTTCTAGGACGAAAATTACTTATTCACGGAGCAAAAAAACTCTCTTCTTTTCTCCCCCAAAATACAACGATCGATATTAATAATGCTATTCAATACATAGCGGATATCATTTCAGCTTTTATTCTTTCAATTGGTGTTAATTTTATCTCAACATTGCCCGATGCATTTAGCACTGTCATCAGTAATGTTGCCAACGCCTTCATTATCTTCTTTGTCGTCCTGACAATTTCTTCCTGTCTCAATGTCATTAACATCCTTTACGAACAACGACCAACAGCACGACTAAAACCAATAAAAGGTTATATTCAAATTGCTAAAATTGCACTTTTTGCTGTTGCAACAATTTTAATGGTCGCTACATTGATTGACCGCTCCCCTCTTATTCTCTTCTCTGGTCTTGGTGCAATGGCCGCGGTTCTCATGTTAATTTTTCAAGATACGCTTCTCTCTCTCGTTGCCGGTATTCAAATTTCATCTACTGATATGGTTCGCGTTGGTGATTGGATTGAAATCCCCAATCTCGGTGCCGATGGTGATGTTATTGAAATTGCCTTGCATACTGTTAAAGTTCAAAATTTCGACAACACCATCACCTCAGTTCCTATCCGTAAACTTGTGACCGACCCTTTTAAAAATTGGCGTGGAATGCAAGAATCGGGTGGAAGACGCATCAAACGCTCCCTTTTTATTGATCAATCAAGTATCCATTTTCTCACAAAAGAAGAGCAAAAATATCTTTCCCGATTTAATTTATTAGAAAATTATTTCACGCAAAAAGTAGCAGAAATCGAACAATGGAACGCTCAATTAGATAAAAATCATGATGTCTTAGCCAATACGCGCCGTTTAACCAACATTGGAACTTTTCGTGCTTATGTTTTTGCTTATCTACAACAGCATCTAAACATCAACCCTAATATGACCTATATGGCACGACAATTACCTCCTACAGAAAATGGTTTACCCTTAGAAATCTATTGCTTTACGAACACCACCGTTTGGATCGACTATGAACAAATTCAAGGTGATATCTTTGATCACCTTTATTCCATTCTACCCTGTTTCGGTCTAAAGGTTTTTCAAAATCCAAGCGGTTATGATTTTAATCAAGTATTAAAAGCAAAAGTGAAATAAAAACAATAAACTTCAATTTATTAATTTGAGGCAACCACATTCACAACAACAAAGAAAGAATAAAGTATCATGAATGGTTCATTGGTACTCCTTCATCTTGCCGGCGCTATTTCTTTACTTCTCTGGGCCACACGCATGGTGCGCACAGGAGTTGAACGCGCCTATGGTGACAGACTTAAATATAAAATGTGCCACGTCGTTTCAAAACCATTGTTTGCCGTAAGTTTTGGGCTTTTTACAGCAATGATTTTACAAAGCTCTACAGCAATAACACTCCTCGTTGGCTCTTTCGTTGAATCTGGTTTTGTCTCTGGAGTAGCAGGACTTATGGCTGTACGTGGAGGAGAATTAGGATCAGCAATCGTTGTAAAAATTCTCACCTATGACCTCACTCTTGTTGTACCCTTGTGTCTTTTAATTGGCACTTGTATCTTCATGACAACAGAAAAACGTGAATGGCGTCAAATAGGACGTATTGTCATCGGTATTGGTCTTTTGATTTTATCTTTAGAGATGATAAGTACCGCGACAGAACCTTTACGTGAAAGCGAAATTTTACCTAGCATCATTCGTTATCTTTCAACCGATCCTATTTCCACTTTTTTGTTGGCTGCTGGCTTAACCTACCTCTTACATTCATCCATTGCAGGAATCATTTTGCTGGTCAATTTTGCCAACTACGATCTTATCCATACGCAACTCTGTGTTGTCATGGTTCTTGGTGTCAACTTTGGCTCTTCTCTTATAGCACCACTTTTAACGCGCAACGCCTCTCCTAATACCCGCCTCGTTCCCTTAGGAAATTTACTCATGCGTGGGGCAGGGTCAATCCTTATACTTATCTTATTTCTCTCCTTTCACCCTCCCATCACATGGCTTGGCAATAACGCCCCTACTCAAGTGATCAACGCCCATATCATTTTTAATGTTTTCATTCTCCTTGCTGGAATACCTCTTTCAAAATGGGTTTTAAAATTAACCACTCAGATCGTGAATATAAGTGCAAAAAAAATGCAAGCCGACAAAACACTCAATTTATCCGATCAAACAGCTCTTGATGACAGTGTTCTTGATCGCCCAACTCTCGCCCTCTCGAATGTCATGCGTGAAGTCATTCATATTTGTGATCTTGTAGACATCATGCTAGAAAAAATTATGGGACTTTATGAAAAGCCTGATCCCAATATTATTCGTGAACTCAACCAACTCAACACCATATTGGACAAAAAACATATCGCCATCAAACTTTATCTTGCACGATTAGCGGGACAAAAATTATCTGACGAAGAAGCTCTTCAAACGCAAGAACTTCTAGGTGCCTGTATAAAATTAGACCAAGCAGGGGATATCATTATTCATAATATGTTGATGCTGGTTAAAAAGAAACAACAAAAAGGTTTACAGTTCAGCAGCGAGGGCTGGAATGACCTCCTTCGTTTCCACGCCATTGTACTAGCCAACGCGCATATAGCATTTAACGTTCTCGTCTCACGTGATACACACACTGCACACCTATTGGTACAAAAAAAAGATCAGCTACGAAACTTAGAAAAAGAAATGAGTTTAAAACATTTTAAACGTCTGCGTGAAGGGGATCTCAAAAATGTAGAATCATCCAGTCTTCATCTCGACACTGTGCGCGACCTTAAACAAATCAACTCTCTTTTGACCTCAATGATCTACCCCATTTTAGAAGAACAGGGACTTCTTCAAAGTTCTCGTCTACGCAACCCTTCTGAAGAACAAGCAGAAAAAACTTAAACTTTTCAAATAACTTGAATAAAACACACATCACATCGATTATTCAATTTTGAATATGGTCAAGATATTGATTTAGTCAAAATATCTTATTATTCGACAATTTAAATGAGCTTTCTTCATCGTAAGTTTCTTTCATTTAAAATCTATTCATGATGAATTGCTCAAAGTCATTTGCTTGCACATTACAAACAAAGCAGCATGTAGAATAGAACTCTTGAAGAAAGACGTAAAAATGCCTAACCATCTCAAAGCCAAAACTGTTAAACACATAAAGAATAGGTCAAGAGTATGATAGTTCCAACCTAAACCCGCCTTGTAAAAAGGGAACCGCTTCACAGTAGCAGCAAAACAGAAATACTCTATAAGGAATACAAAACCCCACAAAAATGCAATATTTATATCAAGATCTGTAGAGGTTAAACCTATACAGCCACGCTATAACGTGTCAACAAAGCAGTTTTAATTTCAAACATCATTGATATCAATTGGCAAGCTCAAAACTTTTAAATATCCATTTTACTTATTGCTTTAATCACAGTTGTTTTTTTCAATTTAAGAGAGAGCTTTAAAAAGCTTATAAATACACTTTATGAGTTCTTAAAACATTTTCACTAATATTTTCTTATTTTATTCGTATTTCTAAATTAATTAATTTGTTTATAAATTAAAATGTATTATATATTTATACTTATTAAGTATTATTATGATACAAATGTGACTATTATTTTAATATAAAGGAAAGTAATAAGTAAAATCTCTAAAAGCAATATCCTTTCCACTGGGTAAAAAAGGAATAAACCTTGATTTTTACAAAGTTTACTCTAGTTACAATTTAAATTCAGGCAAAGGAGGGTATCATGGAAAATGCAAACATAGGTTGGATTGCAGCTATTATTATCGGCGGGATTGCAGGTTGGGCTGCACAGTATATTATGAAAAGCCAAACAGGAATATTGTTAAATATTATCTTAGGGATTATTGGCGCTGCGCTAGCAAGCTTTCTTTTTAGTCTTTTAGGTGTAAGTTTTGCTGGTTGGCTTGGCTATCTTATTTCAGGTTTTATAGGAGCCTGTATTCTTATATGGATAGGACAAAAAATTCGATCATAGAGTATTTATTTTTTACACCTTTTGGGATTCAATACAAAACTAGGAAACAACGAGCAGAGTTTAAAATATTCCCCTGTAACTTGTTGTTACCAATTTTGATATGATGGTGAGATGCTTAAGCTGCGATTTTAGGCATACACCATCATCGTATTATAAAACCAAATGCAGTAAAGAACTTTATAACGCACCATTTCATACCTATATAAACTTACGCATATCAGGAGAGATATGTTGCGTTATTTTAACGAAATACGAATTATTTTTGTACCACGTGCGCAAATCCAGCTTATCTCACTGTAATAACAACCCATAAGGTTACAAAAATCACTAACGATGATTAAAAATTCTACCGTATAATGCTTAATAGCTTACACTCTATCAACAATACCCTTTTTACCGAAAAACTCGAAGCGCTTTTTTACATTCTTAAGAAATAAAGAGAGACGGCAAGAATAAAATGATAAATATTTTTTTCTAATCTATGAAAGGAAATAGTATCTAAAATAAATATAAAAATTAAATTATAATGTGTTTTTTTAAATTTATTTTTAATAATAAAAATATATAAGTAAAAATTAATAATATTAATGCAAATTTATTATAAAATTAATACACATTATGTGATGTAATATTTCAAAATTTTAACAATATAATGTATTTTAAAGTTTTCAAAAATATATGCATTAATATAAATTTCTTGATTATAAAGAATACGATCCCCTTTACATCTCAATTCAAAAGATTTGAATACCTCTTCACTTTCTAAAGTATAAAATAAAGTTTTGTTCCTCTTAAAACTTCCTCTTTATATCATCTTGCATAGATGAATTTTTAGCTCTTCTTTATATGCGTTACAAACGAATTTTAAAGTACGAAACATTTTTCCCATTGCTCTCATGCGATAAAGAAATTTCCGTAACGCATTGTGAAAGCGCCTTGGATAAAACATAATACCTTATTTTGCTTTTTTAATGAAAATAATCCTATAATATATACTTCCCGCATATCTTCTTTTAAAGACCTTTGCAATCGACTTTCCCTTTGATATCTTCCTGTTAAAATCTTGCTGCTTTTATACTCCTTGTATTACAATAGAGCTATCTATTTAACCCAACATAACATATGGAATAAGACTTTAGCTGTGGAGTAAAACGATGTCTGATCTTGAAGATTCCATCTTACCGCCTCTAACGTGGTTCTCTGATCAAAATCCTCCAATACCAGAAAACGTTCGCGATTGGCTCATGGAATCGGGCTCAATGACGCTTCGATTAAAGAAATATTGTACCTGCCTCCAAGTTCAACCACAACGCGAATGTTTTATTACGCAAGATAAATTAACAGAAGAAGCAGAGCATCTCCCCGAAAGTGCGCGTTATTGGCTACGCGAAATCATATTAATGGGAGATAATAAACCTTGGCTCCTTGGACGCACTGTAATTCCACAAGAAACCCTCCTACACAATCAAGCCTTGATGCATTTGGGAACTGTACCTCTAGGACATTATTTATTTAACAATGACAAATTAACCCGCGATTACATTCATATTGGTCAACAAGGTGCGCTATGGGCACGCCGTTCCCGTTTGCGGTTAACGGGTAAGCCATTGTTGCTAACTGAACTATTTTTAACAGATTCACCACTGTATCCCCACAAATAGAGGTTACTCATTTTATTCTGCATAACTTATAGATTTCATATAGCTTATAAGGGATTTAATCAGAGAAAAGAATTTCAAAATTATCTCAAGAACACATTAAAAACAAAGACTTCTTTTCAAAATATCCTTTTATTTCATCAACTCAGCTTAAAAAATCTCTTCCCTAGAAAAAACGTTCTAAAATTCTGATTTTCTTATCATTAAAACCAGCACTTGAATTAAAAAGATACACACCATATTGATAAAACCATCTATATTTAAATTTCTTGCTGAATAATCACTACTCTAAAATACGGTAACTCTTTATCAAACAAATGCTTTGAAACAGCAAAAAAGACAATAATACACTCGCCAAAATTGGAAATCTGTATCAATTAGCTTAATCATTCTGTTTTAAAATTTTTAACAGTGCTGACAATAGATCTTTTTAAAAAAGTAAAAACTCTATAATCTTTTTGTTTTTTAATGGTCTAACAGCTTTGAAGAACAGAAAATATAATACATAAAAGATATTTCATTGCTCTATAAGAGCCCAAAAAGTTTAGTTGATATCAAAAAGTTATTTTTTTGATAATAGTATGTATGTACAAGATAAATGACATTTATCAACATCCTACTGACTTACAAAAGCGACGCACAATAAAAAATATTTTCCAATCCCCTTGAATTAACAAGATCTATTGCAATTTCTTACGAAGACTATTGCACACTTTAGAAAAATTCATTTGCCCCGCATACCGTTCCTTAAGCCATGCCATCACCTTACCGATATCGCGTAATTTTTCTGCCTTTGTTTGTGCCAAAGCTTCACAAAGAACCTGTTCTACTTCCATCTCCTTAAGTTGATAGGGAAGAAATTCACGAATAACTTCTATTTCTGCTTGTCCTCTCTCTGCCAATTCCAAGCAACCAGACTCTTTATAGGCTCGCATCAATTCTTCACGCTGTTGAAGCATTTTAGTGAAAACAGACTGTATCTGCTGATCATCCACTTCTAGCTTCCCTTCATCATAATAAAGAATATCACGATCCCTAACTGCAGCATTCATTAAACGAAGTGTAGCAAGACGCGCACTATCTTGCGCTTTCAAAGCAGCCCTAAGAGCCCCATCAATCTGGTTACGCAACATAAATTTATCCAATTTTTGTTCAAGAAGAAGATGCCTTTTAACCAATCTTTATCCATCTTGCAATGGAGAATAAAAAAATAATTAAGGACTCGATCTTCGAAAAGCTAAAACAAGACTTTACCTCTTCATGGAATGTACTTATACTGCCTATTTCAAGCGAAACGTTACCAGAATAATATACACAGCATCTGTTAAAGGTATGATTTTTGCGTAAAGTTGATCATTATACCTTTCAGAGAATAAGCCATCATACCTTTAGAATAAATTGTGGATACATACTATGATACAAGCGACTTCACCCAGCCACCCTTGGAGTATCAAAAAACCGACAGCCCTCTTAGTCTTAGCAGATGGAACCGTTATTAAAGGCAAAGGAGCAGGTGCTACAGGTATCGCTGAAGCTGAAGTGTGTTTTAACACCGCCATCACAGGCTATGAAGAAATCCTCACAGACCCGTCATACACACAACAAATCGTTAATTTTACTTTTCCTCATATAGGAAATGTAGGGGCAAATAGCGAAGATATTGAAGATCTCTCTCCTCTCAATTGTCATGGTGCTGTTGGCGCTATTTTCAAGGCAGACATTACACATCCCTCAAATTATCGATCCAATGAAAATCTTCATCAATGGCTTAAAACGCGTAAAATTATTGCACTTTGTGGTATTGATACACGTGCACTCACAATTCTTATTCGTGAAAAAGGTGCACAAAATGCTGTCATTGCACACGATGCTAATGGAAACTTTGATATTCCTTCTTTAAAGAAACGTGCGCAAAAATGGCAAGGTCTCGTCAATCTTGACCTTACGAAAGACGTGACATCTCAATCATCAATGCAATGGAATGAAAAACCATGGAGTTGGAATAAAGGATACGGTACAAACAATGTGCACAATCTTCATATCATTGCAATTGACTACGGTATTAAACGTAATATTCTTCGCCTTATGGCAACACAAAAAGCACGCATTACTGTTGTGCCTGCCCACACAACTGCAAAAGAAATTCTGGCAATGAACCCTGATGGCGTTTTTCTTTCTAATGGACCAGGAGACCCCGCAGCTACGGCTCAATATGCCATTCCAACAATCAAAACATTAATTGATCATAATTTACCAATTTTTGGAATATGTCTTGGTCATCAACTTCTCGCTCTTACGGTTGGTGCAAAGACCGTGAAAATGCACCAAGGACATCATGGTGCCAACCACCCAGTTAAAGACCTTAACACTGGAAAAGTTGAGATTGTATCGATGAATCACGGTTTTGCCGTAGATTCTTCCTCTTTACCACAACATGTTCAAGAAACACATATTTCTCTCTTTGATGGCTCAAACTGTGGTATTCGAATCATTGGAAAACCTGTTTTTTCTGTTCAATATCACCCTGAAGCTTCTCCGGGACCACAAGATAGCCACTACCTCTTTCAGCATTTTAGTGATCTCATTATGAATTATAAAAAAATATCTTAAAATAAAAAGCCTCACCTTTTAGCTTCTCTCCTTTAAATTATATCATCTTCCTACGCACAATTATATTATTTTTATACCTACAACTTATTGAATAAATATTCTTATTGATCATTCTGAAACTAAAAAGAGCGCTCTGAATAGCTTAAATTTTTCTCATTCCTCTCCTCTTAAGGTCGTATCCATCAAAATCATTGGCTTCTCCCCCCCAAGCAAGATAAGTGGGTCGATAAAAACCATTTTTAAAAAGAGTAAAGTGCCTAATATTCAAATAAGCATTTGATTCACAATACAATTTTAAGCATTCTATTGTGCATGAGAAACATAATCCCTCCTAAAGAATAAAAAAATTAAAGTGTAAGACAGTGCAACAAATCTCTACTTTTTAAAAGATATTGCCGTAGATGGTTTTGAAAACTGTAAAGTCGAATAAAAAAGTAATCGCAAAACAGAAAACATCTTTTCAATTTTACAACTTTATATTCTTCCAAAATGAGGTTTTCTTTCGATTCCAGAAATGATGCCAACAAATATAAGCAATATTTTACTTCCAATTTGCCATATAAAATTTGGAATTGTTCATACAATACTGATACATCTAACTCAGATACGTTTTAATCTTTTTTTTCAATATGCTGCTACATTAGCACTGGATATTAATTTGCAAGCAATAGAAAAAATACGGTCTCCCCTATACAAACAATATCACAAAATAAAAAAATTATTTTCACTAAATGAGAAGGATATATCGATATTCTATACAACACTTTGTGAAACAAATATCACAAAAAACTTTCTGCCTATAAAATGATACATTTTGTTTATCTTGTGCATTCTCTAGCAAAATAGTACGTACCAGCCCCTCTCAACAAATTAACGTACCCGCAAGACAAAAATAACTGTCGCAACAACAAGAAGAAAAAAGCCTCCAACAAAAGGAGCACCAGAAAAATAAAACAGTGCATTTTTATCTGTAAAACATTCAAAAAGAAACACATAAAAAACAGAACCAAATGTTAAACTCAACGAAATAACAGATGTCATCGCTCCTTGCAGTTCTCCTTGTACATTTGTCGGTACCTGCGCTGAAGCAATAGCACGTATAGGTGCATGAACAAGATACTCAAGCATAGTACACACACAAACCATATAAACCATCCACCCCTGCGTCGCAAATGTATAACCCAGCATAGCAACAGAGGCAAACAAAAGCCCTACTATAACAATATGCCAATCACTCCATCGTTTAGAAAAATAAGGCAAAATGAGAGCGACTACAATAAATTGGCCTATCCCAAAAACACTATAGGAGAGTCCAATAGAAAAAGAACTCCAATCATAGCGTTCTTTTGCAATGAAAGCCCAAATGCTTAACCATACAGATTCCGCAAACCAATAAAGAAAAAAGACCAATAACACCCAAAGAACCATCGGGTATTGTTTCAGATGCCAAAAAGCACCTAAGGGATTTGCCCGCTTAATATCAAAAAAGCGCCTATTCCATAAAGAAAGGGTTTCTGGAAGCATAACCCAAGAAAAAATAAAATTAATGAGTGAAACACCAACAGCAAAATAAAACGGAATACGCGGACCAAACTGACCTAAAAAACCACCAATAAACGATCCTAAAATAACCCCCAATGCGGATGCAATGCCTAACAGACCAAAATTGCGTGTACGGGTTTTATCATCAGATATATCCGCAAGATAAGCTGTACAAGTTGCAAAACTAGCGCCACTTATCCCTGACAAAAGACGCCCGATAAATAACATAGAATAGCTCCATGCTATAGCACATATGAGATTATCAAGAGCAAAGCAAATAATAGAGAGAAGCAAAATAGGACGACGACCATAACGATCAGAGAGATTGCCAATAACAGGAGCAAACAAAAACTGCATCACTGAATAAGCTGCAAGTAATTTTCCTCTTTCTACAAAAGATGTACTGACCTCTTTTCCAGTTAATTGAGAAAAATATTCAGGCAAAACAGGACAAATGATCGCAATACAAAGAATATCTAACAATAAAGTGATGAACACTAAAATGAGCCCACGCTGAACAAATTTCGGATTGAGCATTTGGTCTTGCATAACATACACACTATTTTACGCATACAATGACTCCCCCGCTCTCTTTTAACTCCCTTTTCCTTTTAAAAGTATTCTATGCTGTATAATTTTCATATATGAAATAATAAAAAATTAAAAATTACAAAAAGAGTCAAGATAAAAATATAAAATTATTTTTTACTTGATATATCATTATCAAAATATAAAAAATATATTTTATATTAATTTAAAAAAATACTTATGAGAATAAATCATTAAACAATTACTCGTAAGACATAGAATGTCAAAATAATTTTATAATACATTATTACAACTTATCATACTGCTAATTTTTAAAACATCAACTCTATTAGATAAATCAATTCCATATAATAATTTAAATATTTAATAATCATCGTAAAATATATTAATACTGTAAAAACTGATTATATTTATTGAATCAATCAATATTATATGTTATTAATACATTAAAATCTAATAAGCATGAGAAAACAGTTCTTTTAGTACGTGTTGTCCGTGAATTGTTAAATTTAAAAATGGTGTGTAAAATGCAAAAAATATCCCTATTAATTCTCACTTTAATGCTAGTGATAGGACGTGATGTCCAAAATTCTTATTCACAAGAGGGGGGGATAGAAAATAAAATAGAAACACAACAAACAACCAGCGTAGAGCTAGATCCCTATACTTTAAATAAATTAAATGCTCTTCTCAAAAAGCGTTCAGAAATAAATGATCACGAAAAAGGAGCCGTGATTGACTTTCTTTCTGAAGCTTTTTTAGGAACACCTTACAAAGCTAATATGTTACATGGCTCAGAAAATACACCAGAAAAACTGATTATTGATTTTAGAAGCTTAGATAACTTCACTTGTATGGATTATGTTGAAGCATTGCGCAAATCAACATCCCAAACAGAATTCATAAATAACGTCATAAAAACGCGTTATATTAACGGTAATGTTGATTTTTTAAATCGGAAACATTTTTTTACGGATTGGGCTTATAGAGAATATAAACTCGCCACTGATATTACCGCTGAAATAAGTCCCCATGCGGTAAAAATAGAAAAATATCTCAACAAAAAAGCTGATGGTGAAAGCTATCTTCCTGGACTTCCAGTTGTGAAACGCACAATAACGTATATTCCAAGTAACTTTATTAATGAAGAGGTTATAAGCCGTTTAAAATCAGGGGATTTCATTGGTATTTATGCAAAACTTGCTGGATTGGATGTAACACATGTGAGTTTCTTTATCATGACAGATAAAGGGCCGATGTTACGACATGCTCCTTCACACAAAGAAAATGAAAAAGTCGTCGATACCCCTTTTATGGATTATGTTGCAAAAACACCAGGAATCGTCGTTTTAAGAGCCCTTGAATAACATCATAGCGATATGAAATAGCTTTTCTATTCTTAATAGATATACTGAAGCTATTCAGATAAACGTCTAACTTTGTATAATCTACACGGATAAAATCATATTTGAAGAATGGCGGTTATAATTACCTTTACTGACTGAAGGCTGAAGGCAAACAAAACTCTGTTATTTCTTGTATCATACTTTCTTTTCATATGCTCGAGCTAAGAATTATCTATAGACCACCGCCATTCTAATCTTTATGAATATAAAAATATTTTTTTTGCAAGCATAAGTAAAATAAGGTATGTTATGATTATTGTCTCACAAAGTATTTTATATAAAATTTATAATTAAGCTCTATTTCCTCTCGCCCTCAAAAACAAGAGATCTATTCTTGACAGCCACGTAAACAATACATCTTCTTAAGCCAATTTCAGCGGATAACCATTTCATGTAATTCAATTAAACGCCACCAGCAAGCCTTACTGCTCGGCATTGACCGCGCACTCAAAAAATACTTAAGAGATCAAATTTTATAGGTCTTATCTCACCACACCCTAAATGACAGTGTACGAAATAAATCTTGCCTTAAGAGACTCTGTTTAATCTTCCCCTTTATTGATGCAAAAATACAATCAACAAAAGAGCATCATCGTATTTTCAAGAGATATGAGTTGCCACACCGTAAAAAATTAATGTTCGTAACATGACAACCCATTTGAAAAAATCTTTTTATATAAAAGGGATCACCGTTGTACCAGGAGGCAATTTTGCCTCATCTTCAGGCTCGACATGAATAGAAATACGCACATTATCAAATTCTTTTTGAAGAACAGCTTCGATTTTATCACAAATTTTATGTGCTTCTCCTACCTGCATTATAGCAGGCACAACCAAATGAAACTCTATAAAAGTAACCCTCCCAGCAACACGCGTCCGCAAATCATGGACCTCAAGCGCACCCGATGCATTTGCAGAAATCAGCTCACGAATCCGCATGCTTTCATTCAATTCAACGCCAACATCCATTAATCCCTGAACAGCATTTCTAATCACCTTCCAGCCCTGTAAGAGAATATTAACGGCAACGATTATCGCTAAAATTGGATCTAAAGCTCCCCATCCTCCGACAAAACCGGCAATCAAACCAATTAAAATTGCAAGCGACGTAAAAACATCAGTTATAAAATGTACTCCATCAGCTTTAAGAGCCGGTGAGCGATGGAGTTTTCCCTGCCCAATAAGAACCATTCCCCACATACAGTTTATGACAGTTGCAATAAGATGAATAACAAGCCATATTCCAGGTTTCTGCAACAATTTAACGGTAGAAAGAGCTATCCATGCTTCTCTTAAAATAACAATTGCCGCAATAATAATGAGTACCCCTTCAAGAATTGCGGAAAAATATTCCGCTTTATGATGCCCAAAGGGATGATCATGATCTGCTGGCTTCATACTCACTTTAACAGCCCACCATGCTGCCAATGACGCAAGAATATTAACGATTGATTCCAATGCATCAGAATAAAGTGCAACCGAATCTGTGATGTGATATGCCCAATATTTCAAAGCAAAAACAATACACGCAATAAAAATAGAGTATAAAGTTAAGCTTTGTATATTGATTTTTACATCCATGAACCTCATCCTTTTCTTCACGAAATAGGGAATTAATATTTTCAACCATATCATTATACTTTTGGCATAACGACGATCTTTCCTCAATATTACAGAAGCTTCATCATACAATAAACGCCTCAGCTCACCATTATTATCGTAAAAACTGCTCAGTTACACGAACAGCACCAATAAATAAAGAAGAGAGAAAATAATAGAAAAAAGAGCTTTCCCAAGAGCAATCAAACACATAACCTTCATTATTAATCGTTTTCTGAATAACTTAAAGCCATCTCACTTCTCATAAACGAAAAACTTGTTTTTGCTCAAATCTATCATGATCATGCATTATTTTTCAGTCTTATGATGTGCATTATAACCCATCTATAAGCCATCTTTGCACCTTAGAAAAAATATCTTAGCACTCTACGGTAACTTTACAGGTCAACAGGATTTTAAAATATGATTTACTGAAAAATTTAGATATAAAAAGAAGAACAATGATTACCCTCAAAAAAAAAGAATCTGGGCATTGGGGACCCAGATTCTTTTCCCTTAAAAACTAAGGGCATACAGAACTTGGGAAATAGCGGGGACCCAAGACACTGCACCCGATACGAGAAAAAATATATGATTCCGTATCAGTATTTTTACATTATACCTATGGTTGCATATTGTCAATACAAATTCTACCATAAGTTTTAAAAAATATTTTTTTATCTCTTCTTTTTAAATAAAACAAATTCTAACATCTGGAAATCATAAGAAAAAAGCACTAAAAATCTCGCATGCATTTGAATATCATAACAATCAATGAAACAGATGATCCACGCCTAAAAGCCTATCATAATATCCGTGAAAAAGATCTTGTTGGACGGCAACATCAATTTATTGCTGAAGGCAAAGTAACATTGTCCGCATTACTACATTCGAAAGAGTTTTCTGCCATCTCACTGCTCATCGTAGCAAACCGTCTCTCTGGACTTCTACCGCTTTTAGAAAAAACACAGCCCCTATGTCCCATTTATTGCGTTCCACAAAAAGTTATGGATAATATCACCGGCTTCCATGTTCATCGTGGTGTTCTGGGTATTGGTAAACGCAAAATACTGCCATCCTTACAAAGTTTTTTACAATATCTTCCAGAAAAAGCTTTGATTCTTGTTTTATGTGGTATCTCAAATCACGATAATATGGGATCAATTTTTCGTAATGCAGCAGCCTTTGCCAGTAATGGCATTATTGTCGACAAAACCTCATGCGATCCACTTTATCGCAAATCAATAAGAGTTTCTGCCGGCGCTGCTTTAAAAGTACCCTATACGTAAAACGCTGATATAGATGACATTATAGCTGCTCTAAACGATGAAAACTTTCATCTTTATGCACTCTCCCCTTCTGCCTCACACACTCTCAAACAAGCCAACAAAAGCAAAAGAATAGCACTTATTTTTGGAACAGAAGGCGATGGCTTACCACTCCACATACTAAAACAATCAAACACCTTACGTATTCCCATGACTGACGGTTTTGACAGCCTTAATGTTGCCACAGCCTCAGGTATTGCACTTGCTCATTTTACCAACTTTGACCACTAAAGATGATAACACTTCAAGTTATAGAACATACCTAATGTTGTATGTTATCTACCAGTCTCCAATAATATTGCCGTTCCCTAGCCTTTGAAAGCATTGATAAAAAACATTTTTACATTTTTTTCATCACTTTCCACACCCTAACCCCGCTTATGACGTGCAGAAGATATAATTTTGATGGATTCAATCATAAAACAAACTTTCAATGAGAAAATCTTCCGGAAGTCTCTCATTCAAGTTTAAGATTAAAAAATATCATTATAAATCAATCTACTATGCTTTATAAAGCTGTTGTTTTTAGTTCTGAGGAAACAGGATCTTTTGTTTCGAGATTGCATAAAACGCGCTTCAACATCATTTCAGTATCAGCTGCACGTTCTGAATGTGTTACAAATCCTCCCCCAAGAATACGCGCCTCATGACCATTTCCATCATAAAGAACGCAAGCTTGCCCTGGTGCCACACCATTTTCACATTCCAATAAATCAACAGAAAAAATACCTTCTTTATAATGTAAGCGCGCAAGGTGAGGAGGACGCGTTGAACGCACCTTTACAGCCACCTCAATACCTTGAGAAGGGAAATTATCTAACGACTCATCACCAAGCCAATTCACATCACGTAAAAAAAGCTTATGCGTTTCTAACATTTCACGCGGTCCAACAATAACACGTGCATTTTCCACATCGAGATAAACTACATAAAGCGCTTCACCCGTTGACACCCCAATACCACGACGTTGACCAACCGTATAATTAACAATTCCCGAATGTTTACCTAAAATCTTTCCATCAATATGGACAATAACGCCAGGATTAGCTGCTTCTGGACGCAGTTTTGCGATAACATCTGAATATTTTCCTTGTGGAACAAAACAAATATCCTGACTATCATGCTTATTGGCAACCACAAAGCCCATTTCTGCTGCCATTTCACGAACGCGGGCTTTTGGAAGGTCACCAAGTGGAAAACGCAAATAATCAATCTGGTCTTGTGTCGTTGCAAAGAGAAAATAACTCTGATCACGATCATTATCGAGAGGACGAAAGAGTGCTCGATGCGCTCCGTTGGAACGCGAACGAATATAATGTCCCGTAGCCAAAGCATCCGCCCCCAATTCGCGTGCGGTTGCTAATAAATCAGCAAACTTAACCGTTTGATTACATGCAATACATGGTACTGGGGTCTCTCCATGAGCATAACTTTCTGCAAAAGGATCAATAACAGCTTCGCGAAAGCGCTTTTCATAATCAAGAACATAATGCGGTATTCCTAATGTTTCTGCAACGCGGCGTGCATCCTCAATATCTTGTCCTGCACAACACGCCCCCACCCGATGCGTTGCTTCCCCATGATCATAAAGCTGCAACGTAATGCCAATAACATTATACCCTTCCTTTTTCAAAAGACCTGCAACAACCGATGAATCAACCCCCCCCGACATTGCAACAACAATGCGAGAATCCTCAGGTTGTCCTAGTAAATCAAGACTGTTTAAAAACATGTATTCATTCTCTATTTAATGCTCTGTTTAATGGCTAGCCATATGTTGACATTCTGATGCACGCTCTTTAGCACTTTTACACGATTGATTGTCTTTATATTATTTTTTTATCCTTTCCACAACCATAGGCATTACTTTCTTAAAAGCTGCTGCAAACAAAAAAAGAATGATGGAAATAAGGCATAATGGTAATCGTTTAGGAGAAAACCTTTTTTCTCTTTTGAAAAATCCGGTAAAATATTGCAAGAATCTCTTCTACACACTTCAACTTGAGCTTCTTTTTACATACCCAATCACTTTATTAATTTTTTCTTTCAGCGCTTTTAGCTCTTTTTTAAATTTCATGCTCTATAAACGAATCAAGTCCTTGACTAAAGGTAGAGGATACGAATGAGCAACTTGATAAAAACACAAATGAAATATGTTATTGGGCCAGATGGAAGTCCGCTTACAATTGCCGACCTACCGCCGCAAACAACACGGCGCTGGGTGATTCGTCGCAAAGCTGAAGTTGTTGCGGCTGTCAGAGGTGGATTGTTAAGTCTTGACGAAGCATGCCACCGTTATACTTTGACTGTAGAAGAATTTCTTTCATGGCAAAGTTTAATCGATGAACACGGTTTAGCGGGATTACGAACGACCAAGATTCAACACTATAGGCATTAAGTTGCCATTGATTAATAACATAAAGCAATCTATAAAACAGCCAAACTTGATAGAAGTTTGGCTGTTTTATACTATATCCAAAAGATAAACCTAAAAGAATGGATTTTTCAATAATTGCTTTTATCATCCAGCCATTAAATTAGCCAACCATTGAATTAGATTGAATCAAAATATCCTTATCATCCGCAGCAATCTTCTTTTCTCGTGCTTCCAAAAGCTGTGCACGTTGCAGCTCTGTATTAGCTTCATGGAGAGCAATTTCAGCATTTGTTTTTTGAAGTTCTAAATCACGAATTGAATTGATCAGATTATCACGTCTTTGCCGCGCTGCACGCGCAAAAGCAGAATAAGCAAAATGGTGAACATCATTGTTTCCAGATTTACGTTCTTCATGAGTAATCTGTGCTTCCAACTCTAACACCATTCGTTCAAATTCTGCGATCATCATCTCAAGCTGTGCAATTTCACGGCGCTTTCCACGCACTTGAAACATCCTCAATCGCACCATATTTTCTCGTGGCTTCATACTCACTACTCCTTGATTGCGCCAACTCAAAACTCGTATTCACACCCAATAAATATCTTTTAGTTATATATCTATCCGACAAAAACAGTCTCTTAACTTGAAATTATAATAATTTTTGCCTTGCATTAAAGCATCTGAAAATACAATCTGCTTTAAAGAGCAATAACTATTTCTTTAACTTTTCCCCCCATTATAAACTGAAGAGGTTTAAAGCTCAGTAAATAAACACTGAAATTGTAAAAAAGTAATTTATAAAGCTCTTTTACAAATTTTTTTAAGTTAAAGTTTATAGAAAAAGCCCTCCTTTTTTATTATGTTAAAAAATATAAGATTTTTCTAAAATAATTTTGTAGCCTCTTTCAAAAATAAAAATATTTTGTTAACCACTATCATGGATAGTGGGGAATTTAGTAGTGATTGTTACGCGTACTACTGAAATGTTCATAAACGCTTTTTTATAAGTGTTTGATTTAATGAATTGTTTTTATAACAGTGGTTTTGCTAACTGATATAAAATAGAAATGCTCCTTATGATTCGTGAAGGAGCAAAGTGAGGGATCTAAAATGCGCGTATTATTAATTGAAGATGATAGAGCAGTTACTCAAAGCATTGAGTTGATGTTAAAGTCGGCAAACTTTAATGTTTATATCACTGATCTGGGTGAAGAAGGTATCGATTTAGGAAAACTCTATGATTATGATATCATTTTGCTTGATCTGAATTTGCCTGACATGTCAGGGTATGATGTCTTGCGGACTCTAAGGTTGGCAAAAATAAAAACTCCTGTCCTAATCCTTTCTGGTATGAATGCCATTGAAGACAAGGTTCGTGGTTTTGGCTTTGGAGCAGACGACTATATGACGAAGCCTTTTCATAAGGATGAGCTCATTGCACGTATCCATGCAGTTGTTCGTCGTTCAAAAGGACATGCACAATCGGTTATTGTTACCGGAGATCTCACCGTTAACCTTGACACAAAAACTGTCGAAGTTGCAGGGCGCCCTGTTCACTTAACCGGTAAAGAATACCAAATGTTAGAGCTTCTCTCTTTACGCAAAGGTACCACCCTTACCAAGGAAATGTTTCTCAATCATCTCTATGGTGGAATGGATGAACCAGAACTAAAGATTATCGATGTTTTTATTTGTAAATTGCGGAAAAAATTGGAAGCAGTCTCTTCCAGTGTAAATTACATTGATACAGTTTGGGGACGTGGTTATGTATTACGTGATCCAGTTGAAGAGAACGTACGAAAAACCGCTTAAGCAGTGAACATGCACATTGTAAAATCTCGGAGTGTAGCGGGCCGAGATTTTTTCCCGAGATCTTTTCTCTATTAAAAGTAGAGAACTCGCGCACTAAAAATCTCATATAGAAAGCGCTTAAAGCTTAAGAAGTAACCACACCCAATTTACACATATAACCTTATCGCTCATAAGTTCAATCGAAGCCACTTTTCCCAACACAGCTTAAGCGCTTCTCTCTTATTCAAAGCTTTTTTACACTTTCTAAAACAATACAACCATCACTTTCATCAATATTTATTTTCATCTCTGTCATCTGAGCAAGTAACATTGTGTAATAAAATTGGATGACATGTGCATCAATAAGCTCTTCTTGAACTTCTCCACGAAATAACGCAAGAAAATGAGGGGGTATACGGAGAGTTCTACCGAAAACCTCAAATCGAAAAGAACGTTTATTTTCTTCTTGCAAAATCATAACAACAATTTCACCACCACGAGAAACTGTTGCGTTTGCAATCAATAATAAATTAAGCAAAAGTTTAACTTCATCTTTTTCTAACAATAAAGAAGAAGCTTGCCATTTTAACGTTGCTTTTTCTTCTTTCATATATTGTTGAGCAACCTGCTCTGCAGCCCGTGTATCTATTTGTCCTCCACTTGCACCAGCAAAACCAAAAGCCAATCGCGCAAATTGTAGACGTGCAGCAGCACTCGCAACGGATAAACGCACCAATTGTAAAGCATCTTCTTCAGCTCCTCCTTCATCATAAAGCTCCATTGCATTTTGAATAGCTCCCACAGGTGAAATCAAATCATGGCAAATACGACTACAAAGCAAAGCAGCAAGATCCATAGGCTTCAAAGAAATATCTAACGTCATAATGATTGAAAACTCCTAGATTCAAAAAAACAAAATTTATTTTAAAGAAAAACTCTTAACATCTGATGCATAATAGGAAACATTAACAATCATGCTAAAAAATTCAGAAATAAATTCAAGAATTTAAATAACCTTATATCTTATTTTTTATTTGAATAGAATGAAATTTCTAATATTATCTTTTTGTTTATCACTAATAAAAGGAGAAAACTCCATGGCTCTCTCTCTGCTCAAATACTGGTACAAAAATATTATATCTTTAATCTTCCTTTTATTCATCACCATAAACACTACACAAGCTCGACTAAAACCAATAGAGCAAAACGAACCTCATTATTCACTCCAAGAAATTATTGATTCTGGTCATATTTTTTTTGGAAAAACAGCCAGTGGTCTGGCTGTTGCAATTCAAAATATTTTTTCAAAATACGGTTATCCCAATGCCTATATTTTAGGAGAAGAAGCTTCTGGTGCCTTTTTTGCTGGATTAACCTATGGCGAAGGAATGGTTTTTACCAAAAGCTATGGTCAACATAAAGTTTTTTGGCAAGGTCCCTCAGTAGGATGGGATTTTGGCGGCCAAGGCTCCCGTTTAATGATCTTAGTTTACAATCTTAATGGCATAAATAATTTATGGAGACGCTATGGTGGTATTTCAGGTTCGGCCTATTTAATTGCAGGTGTTGGTTTTCATGTCCTAAAATACCATAATACCTTGTTAATCCCAATACGTACAGGAGTCGGCGCACGCCTTGGTATCAATATAGGATATTTAAAATTAACACATAGACCGACATGGAATCCGTTTTAAACGGTTTCTTATTTGAAAAGGGGTATTATGCTTATTCAATCATTTCTTTTTTTTATACTTGGAGTTGCTTTCACTTCCTGGTTACTGGTGCTTTTATCTCCTTTTATTTGGCGTAAAGCCGTTCATTTTGCGTATAAAGATGTTTGTGCGAAAATGCCATTATCACTCGCGGAAATAGAAGCAAATCACGATTTTCTTCGTGCACAACATGCTGTAGAATTAGCAAACAACCAACAAAAGTACGAATTTTTGCAAAAAAAATATGTCCAACAAAAAATACAACTGAGCCAAGTAACAGAACAATTTTATCGGCTATGCCTCCCCACAAAAGATACTCTCACCAAAGAAGCGATAGCAATCAAACAAAATATCGCCACACTACACACTTCCAAAGGAAAGACAAATGATGCGTGAAAAAGTCGCACACTATCAGCAACGCTTACAAAAAATCCAAACTCATGAGCTGGACACGACCGCTAACCACCAATTGCTAGAAGAACTCCGAGAAGAAACAAAAGAACTTGCAGCAACATTGGCAGCTCAAATAGCGCTACAAGAGGGGAATACATCACCCATCAACACATTGATTCAAAAATCCAAAAGCAAAAATGACCTAGCATCACGTATTCGCCAAAAAATAACTTTTCTCTCCAAAAGCCCTGTTAAATAAGTTATCTTTTAAAACACCTTAAATGAAGAGTAAAATCAACAAAGGTTCATTGTAACTTTCATAACCCAAATCCTTTTTACTAAACGTGACTTTTTTGCTAAGCTAAAGGACAAAGTTTCTTAGCCCATACCGTTCTGTTAAAAAATATCTTCTTGTCTAGAAGCTTCACTTTCTAATCATATCACCGCTCTAAAGGACAACATTTCATAGGTCCTAGAAAGGAAATAATACCAAAATATTGGCCACACACTTTAACAAAAAATACCTTCTAAGATGGATCACCAATAGAGCTTTGACCATAATTTTAAGGATAAAAACACGCTCTCAAGAGTGATAAAAATCTCTTATTTTTTTGATAATCATATCCTGATCCGTTTGTGTCAAGTAAGGATGCATTGGTAAACTTAAAACACACTCTCCTAAAGACTCTGAAACAGAAAGGGAATCTTTTACATAAGGGAAGTGTTTATAAGCTGGCTGTTGATGTAAAGGAGTTTTATAATAAATCATTGTAGGGACAGAATTTTTTTGTAAAAAATCTTTTAATTTATCCCGCTCTTTTACCTTAATCGTATATTGTGCATAAGCAGAACGAATATTTTCTCCTATTTCTGGAACTGTAACAATATCTCTTAAGCCATTGGAATAGCGTTGAGCAATTTCCACACGCTTTTCCATTTCATCTTCAAAAATCGCAAACTTTTCTAGTAAAATTGCAGCCTGAATGCTATCTAGGCGCGAATTCATACCAATACGTACATTGTCATATTGCGTTTCACCTTTACCATGAAACAAAATAGAGCGTAAAAGTTCTGCAAAATGATCATCATTGGTCATCATAGCGCCTCCATCGCCATAACATCCTAATGGTTTTGCAGGATAAAAACTTGTAGCAGCCACATCACCAAAAGCACCACACATAGTATTACCGCTTCTCCCCCCCATAGATTGAGCAGCATCTTCAATTACAAAAAGATTTTCCTTTGCAGCCACTTGAGCAATTTGCACATAGTCAGCAGAAAGTCCAAATAAATCAACGGCAATAATAGCTTTTGGCTTTAGACGTCCCTCTTTTTTTACCATTTCGATAGCGTGAGAAAGTTTTTCAACATCAATATTGAATGTATCAGGTAAAACATCAACAAAAACAGGTTTAGCCCCCACCAAAGCAACCACTTCAGCCGTTGCTGAAAATGTAAAACTAGGACAAAAAACAGCATCGCCTGGACCAATATTTTTAGCCATAAGAGGCATCTTCAAAGCATCTGTTCCATTAGCACATGCAATCACATGTTTAACGCCAAGATATTCTGCCAATTTCTCTTCAAATTCTGTTACTTTTGGCCCCAAAATATACTTACCACTAGCGACTACATGCGCAATTGCAGAATTAATTTTATCTTCAATACGCGCACGCTGCGCCCCAAGGTCGATGAATTGCATATTAACTCCATTGATCATCACAAGAATGCAAAAGCGCTACCTATCTCTTTTATCTATTATAATTGACATCAGCAGCTGTTAAAATCCGTAAAACCGCAATAGCATCATCACCATTTGTACGAGGTGATTGACGCGTTTCAATACAATGAAGGAAATGCCGTAATTCGCAAGTAAGCGGCAAATCTTCACAAACATCAATGTAATTCAGCTCATCCATGCTAAAAGCCCACTCTTGATTTTCTTTCCAAACGGCAAAATGGTGCATTGCCAATTTACGACTCCACGGTTCCATATCATCAAAAACGAGTATAGCCTTTGTTCCAACAACAATTAAACGCCTCTCACGATAAGAACTCAAGCGTGAAGTAAAAAGATGACTACGCACACCATTTGGAAAAATCATATGAATATGAGAAAAATCAGAAATCTGATCAACGACAGCAGCCCCCTCACCGCGAATTTCGGAAGGTTCACATCCTGTCAACGCCAAAATCATTGAAAGATCATGAGGGGCAAGATCCCATAAAGCATCACTGTGTGTGTGAAATTTTCCAAAGCCTAATCTATGAGAATAAATATATCGCACATCTCCCACATCTCCGTTTTTCACCAATTCACACATTTTTTCAAAAGCTGGATGAAAACGCAAAATATGGCCCACCATAAAAACTCGCTCATAGGCCTCAGCCTCCTGAACTTGGCGTTTAGCATCAGAAACATTCAAGGCTATTGGTTTTTCCACCAAAACATCTTTACCATTTTTAACAGCACGGAGCACATTTTGCGTATGCAATTGTGGCGGCAACGCTAATACCAGCGCATCAATATCTCGATGAGTAAAAAGATCATCTGGTGTAACAACCTCTACACCATACAGTGTTGCAAAACTAGCAGCACGATCATTATCAATATCAGAAACTGCTGCTAAAGCCCCGAGAGAGTGGAGTGTCCGTATATGATTTTCACCCCAATGACCGCATCCTAAAACCGCTACACGTGGCACCATTTTCATGCCTTACCTTACTTTATCATATGAAAATTACACTTTTACATATCGAGGATAAAATAGAATGACAAGAGAAAAGCTTAAAAACGATGCTTGACATCTTACTATTCTACCCCTTATATCCGCAAAAGATGTAATTATTGACAATTATGATTGCTTATTTTGGCGGAGTAGCTCAGTAGGTTAGAGCAGAGGAATCATAATCCTTGTGTCGGGGGTTCAAATCCCTCCTCCGCTACCATTACTTTTTTATTGTGTGTGTAGCTTGCCAGTTGTAGTGTAGCTTGCCAGCGGGTTTTGTATATTTTGCCACTAGTGTAGCTTGCCAGCGGGTTTTGTATATTTTGCCACTAGGTTTTGTACCAATTTATTTTTTCTCAAAGAGTTTTTAAGGGGTTCTCAAAGGGTCTTCAAATGCTTTTCAAAGGGTATTTAAAGCTCTCTTTAACGCATTTTTCTGCTCCTATTTTTCCAAATCACTAAAGCATGTAAAGTCGGATTGAAATGCAAGGGGGACGATTCCTGTCGGACCATGGCGTTGCTTTGCTATAATAACCTCGGCTTTACCCTTGGCTTGCTCCATTGCCTCTTGCCATTTGTTATACTCAGCGGTGCCTTCTTTGGGTTCTTCATTTTTGAGATAATATTCTTCACGATAAACGAACAGAACAATGTCG
>NZ_JBHIQC010000006.1:0-91320 GCF_042196385.1 Bartonella sp. AP150HLJHH
AGAGTGAGGAGAGCTATACAGATGTGGCTTCAGCGTTTGCCGGTGTAGGAACTTCTTTCACGGATTTACATAAAGAGCTTCAGAATGAGATTAATAAAGTTGTAGGAGATAGTCTTGTTAAGCAGGATGATGCTACGAAGGTAATCAAGATAGGTGATGAAAAAGAGGGTAGTGCAATCACAATTTCAAACATGAATGGTGATGCACGTAGTCTCTCTGGCGTGAAAGCTGGAACACTTTCTGAAGGCTCGACGGAAGCAGTGAATGGTTCTCAGCTTTATTCCTTGAATCAGACGCTGGCGATGTATTTAGGAGGAGGAGCTAGCTATGAAGGTGGCGAATGGAGTGCTCCAAGTTTCAAAGTTAAGATCGTCAAAGAAGATGGTAGTGCCGTTGAAGAGCAGAGCTATGATGATGTTGCGTCTGCCTTTGCTGGTGTTGGTGATTCATTCACGAATATTCATAAAGAGCTTCAGAATGAGATTAATAAAGTTGTAGGAGATAGTCTTGTTAAGCAGGATGATGCTACGAAGGTAATCAAGATAGGTGGTGAAAAAGAGGGTAGTGCAATCACAATTGCAAACATGAATGGTGATACACGTAGTCTCTCTGGCGTGAAAGCGGGAACACTTTCTGAAGGCTCGACGGAAGCAGTGAATGGTTCTCAGCTTTATTCCTTGCATCAGACGCTAGCGATGTATTTAGGAGGGGGAGCTAGCTATGAAGGTGGCGAATGGAGGGCTCCGGAATTCAAGGTTGCGCAATTCAATTCTGATGGTAGTTCGTCAGAAAAGCAGATCTATCATGATGTAGCAGGAGCTTTTGATGGTGTCAGTGACGGTATGACGAGTATCAACGAGCGTATTCATGATGTTGAGAAGAATGTGGCGAGCAATGGTTTGAATTGGAATGAAAAAGAAGGTGCGTATGATGCGAAGCATGATGGTAAGTCGAGTAAGATTACGAATGTATTGGATGGTAAGATAGAAGAAGGCTCGCAAGAAGTTGTTAATGGTGGTCAGCTTTGGAGCACGAATGAGAGGGTAAAAGAGGTTGAAGACAAAGTAGATACGATAGATCAACATGTGAAAGATATTGAAGTAGCCGTAACAGATGGCGTTGTTAACTATGATAAAGATAGTGATGGGAAAAAGACCAATAGTATTACGTTAGTAGGAGGCAATGACAGCGAACCTGTTATGATAGACAATGTAGCGGCAGGCAAGATTGAAACAGGTTCTCAGCAAGCTGTTAATGGCGGTCAGTTGCATGATTATACTGAAGAGCAGATGAAGATAGTTCTTGAAGATGCCAATAAGTATACGGATGAGAAAGTTAGTGGTCTTGTCAATGATGGTGTTAACGAGTCGAAATCCTATACGGATATGAAGTTTGAGACATTGAATTATGCTATTCAGGATGTTCGGAAAGAAGCAAGACAAGCTGCTGCTATTGGTCTAGCGGTGTCCAACTTACGTTACTATGATATACCAGGATCTTTAAGTGTTTCATTTGGGAGTGGTTTATGGCGCAGTCAATCTGCACTTGCTATTGGTGCTGGTTATACATCTGAAGATGGAAATATTCGCTCGAATGTATCTGTGACAAGTGCTGGAGGTCATTGGGGAATAGGCGCTGGAATTACTCTGAGGTTGAGATGATAATAGAAAAAATGGCTGTTATTGTAAAAACGAGAAGTATGTTAGTAAAGGTTCTGCTGTTTGCTCTTGCCTTAATAGGCAAGAGCGAAAGCTTTGCCAACGAGAACAATAATATTTATACAGTGCATCCACCGCACTTATCGATACCTAAGGGAGAACCTGGCGAAACACGTCGAATTATTATGCAGTTTTATGATTGGACTTTGATTTGTGACGAAAAACAAAAGCTTAAACATAAGCAAGGTATATGTAATGTAACACAGACGGTTCATGATCAAGAAGGAAATACCATTTTTAGTTGGTCTCTTGTTTCTACGACAAGTGGTCAAGCAGTGATGCTTTTTCGAACATTGCCAAATTCTGATATAAATGTTCCGATTCAAATGTTTGTAAAAGATGTTAAAAAACCTGTTCTTATTAATTATACGCAATGTAATGAAACGGTTTGTTTGGCACAATCACCTGTAGGGCCGGTTTTGACTAAACAAATAGAGCAGAACAATAAGGTACGTATTTCCTATAAAACTAAAGAAGGTAAGGTATTTTCTTTTACTGTACCATTTAAAGGGTTAAATGCAGCACTTAATTCTTTCCGTCCTTAGAATCCATCGAGTATTTTTAACAAGAGTCATTTTTCCATAAATTGTTGTATTATATTTCTGAGTGTAAATTATAAGGTCAAATAAGTAAGAAGTTTTATATAATATGATATCGAGGTGATTTGTTGGAAAGAGTGAGAGTTTTATGAATATAAAGTCACAGTAAGTTCTTTATATGTAATAGAAAATCAAGTTAGTGTTTCCCGTAATGCTTAAAGAATGATTTCGTTAGTTATTAAAAGTAAAAAAGATGAGAAATACTCGATTTATTCCTTACAATAATGAGTAGACTAAATTCTTTTTTTAAGCTTCAAATGGATTTTTAAAGCGGTCTGATTATGCATTAATATTTTTCAGATAAATTTATAATTCTAGAGATTTTTTTGAATGATGGTTTTTATTGGTATTCACAAAATAACAGCTATTGTAATTGCATTTTGTGGTACTACAGAACTTTTATTCCAGCATAATCAAAGCCATTTCATCGCATATAACAGACGAAGCTCGTGTGTGGATAACGAGATTAAAAAAATTTTTTCTTATAAACCGTACTAATGTATAGGTTGTTGTAACCTTAAGAGTCAGCAAATAGTATGATAGTGTAGGTTTGTTACAATAGAGGTGTGCTCCGTGTGAATGGTATCAAGAAAAGAGCATAATTTATAAAAATTGATGTGAACGTAAACGATTAATTTATAGTTTTAAGTTCATAAAGAGATGCATGATTTCACGGAAACAACCGAAAGATTATACAAAAATCTGAATGATGTTAGTGTAGAAAATTTTAATGATAGAAAAAGAAAGAATGATTTCTTGTATATATCATTTGATGCTGCATTATTGCTTTATTTAGGAATGAGCAGAAGAGTTTTCGCGTTTATTTATTGGGGGAACGCTCAAGGGATAAGGGACATGACCCCGTTAAATTATGGTTCAAAAGAGTTAAAGCGAGGAGAAATATACGATACCAAAGCAGATCAGTTGTATGATCAGTGCGGTAGTAATACAAATAATCTTTCTGCATTGTCACGAACAGAGGCATACTCTGTCCTTGTTGATATAAAGAGACAACAGAGAAAAAAACATTATGAACAGAAACAGGTTTTTGTTCAATCTGAGACAGCTTTTGAGTTTCATAACCAGATAATGATAGGTACTCAAAAAACAAAAAAACTCAAAGCACCTTTTCTTCGACGGTTCCATCCAGTAAAATCTCCACCTCTTTATGCGGCACTTGATCTCGGAACAAATAATTGTCGTCTTCTTATCGCATCTCCCAGTAAACCTGGATATTTTCGTGTTGTTGATGCTTTTTCTCGTATTGTACGATTGGGAGAAGGTTTAATAAATAACGGTTTTCTTAATACACAAGCTATGGATCGTGCGATTGAAGCATTAAAGATTTGTCATTTAAAGCTAAAACAAAGGCATATTAAGCGTTATCGCTTGATTGCAACGGAAGCTTGTCGTTCTGCAGAAAATGGTAGACATTTTATTCAGCGTGTTTTGGAGGAGACAGGTCTTGAATTGGAAATTGTTGATCGGCAAACAGAAGCGCGTTTTGCTGTTACAGGGTGTAGTACACTTGTTGAACCAAATACTGACGCAATTGTGCTTTTTGATATCGGAGGAGGATCATCAGAAATTGTGCTACTGGATGTTTCTCAAAAGCGTTCTTTTCGTTTAGCTCGACAAATTATCGCTTGGACTTCTCTTCCTGTTGGTGTTGTTACGCTTGCTGAACGTTTTGGAGGGAATGATATTAGCTTAGACGATTTTGAAAAAATGAAAAGCTATGTGCGAGGGTTATTAAATAATTTTTCAGATCGTCATAAATTAGGAGAGTTAGCACAAGGTTCGAAGTTTCATCTTTTGGGAACCTCCGGTACGGTTACGACTTTAGCAGGAATGTATCTTAATTTAGAGCGTTATGATAGGAAAAAAGTGGATGGCATTTGGATGAATGATGCAGACATTACACTTATGACACAACGCCTATTATCATGGGATATAGAAAAACGTGTCATAAGTCCTTTTATTGGACGCGAGAGAGCAGATTTAGTTTTAGCTGGTTGTGCAATTTTAGATGTTATTCGGGAAGTTTGGCCAAGTCAGCGTTTAAGAGTTGCTGATCGTGGATTAAGGGAAGGAATTTTGATAGAGCTGATGTTACGCGATGGAGTATGGTGTCGTCATAGAAAGAGCAGAGATTTCAAGCGTTAGAGAATTAAATATGGAGACAATGAATAACGATGAAAAAAACAACAAAAACACCAAGAGGTGGCTATGGAGGTTCAGGGTCACATGAATTATATCAGCGCGTAAAAAAGAAAGCAGGAACCATTAAAGCTTCATCACGACGATGGTTAGAGAGGCATCTGAATGATCCTTATGTCCATCAATCAAAAGTAGATGGTTATCGTTCGCGTGCGGCTTATAAACTCATTGAAATTAATGAGCGCTATAGGTTTTTGAAAAAAGGTCAAAAGGTTATTGATCTAGGAGCAGCACCTGGGGGCTGGTGTCAGGTGGTTGAGCGTATAGTAGGGTCAAGTGATGAGGATCCTAGCGTTGTTGGTATTGATTATTTACATGTTGATCCATTACCTAGAGTTGCCATGTTGGAAATGGATTTTTTGCATACAGATGCACCGCAGAAATTAATTGAAACTTTAGGGACAAAACCGGATGTGGTTCTTTCTGATATGGCAGCGCCAACAACAGGTCATCGTCAGACGGATCATTTAAGAACGATTTATTTATGTGAAGTTGCGGCTGATTTTGCTCTTTCGGTTCTTAAGCCTGGGGGACATTTTTTAGCAAAGGCTTTTCAAGGAGGAGCAGAAAACACTCTTCTTACGATACTAAAACAGCATTTTAAAAAAGTCTATCATGTTAAACCACCCGCAAGCCGATCAGAATCAGTAGAGCTTTATCTTCTAGCGCTTGAATTTAAGGGAAAAACAAAAATACAAGAATAGCACCTTCTTTTAAGAAGACTTAACTTTACTTAACCTATTTAAATGCGATGATTTTTTTCTCAAAGAGTTATCAGCGATAGTGACAGTTTTTCTGTTATCAATGATGAAAAACTGGTAAAATTAATGTATTGCCTATAGAGGTAGAGAGATTGATTCCTCAGTGAGTGTTTCCAATGAAATTTCTTGATCAAGCTAAAGTTTATATTCGTTCTGGTAATGGAGGTTCTGGAGCAGTATCATTTCGTCGTGAAAAATTCATAGAATTTGGGGGGCCAGATGGAGGGAATGGAGGACGGGGTGGTGATGTCTGGGCTCTTGTTGTTGATGGGCTTAACACACTGATTGATTATCGCTACCAACAGCATTTTAAAGCAAAAACAGGAGGCCATGGCAAGGGGCGTAATATGACAGGTGAGAAGGGTAATGATGTCATCCTTAAAGTTCCGGTTGGGACGCAAATTTTTGAAGAAGATAATACAACGTTAATCTGTGATTTAACGGAAGTGGGACAGCGCTATCGCCTTGCAAAAGGGGGGAATGGCGGTTTTGGCAATCTTCACTTTACAACATCGACAAATCGGGCACCGCGTCGTGCAAATCCAGGTTTGTCTGGAGAAGAGCGTGCAATATGGCTTCGTTTGAAGTTAATTGCTGATGCGGGGCTTGTTGGTTTACCAAATGCTGGAAAATCAACTTTTTTAGCTTCTGTAACGGCTGCAAAACCAAAAGTTGCAGATTATCCTTTTACCACTCTACATCCTCATCTTGGTGTTGTACGTATTGATGGTCGTGAATTTGTTTTGGCTGATATTCCAGGATTAATTGAAGGAGCGCATGAAGGTGTGGGAATTGGAGATCGTTTTTTAGGACATGTGGAACGTTGTCGCGTACTGCTTCATCTAATTTCTTCTCAAGAAGAAGATGTTGCAAAAGCATATCAAATTGTGCGTCATGAACTTGAGGCATATGGAAATAATCTAAGTGATAAAACTGAAATTGTTGCTTTAAGCCAGATAGATACGCTAACGATTGAAGAGCGTGAAGCTAAACGGGAAGCTTTGCAAAAAGTAACGGATCAACCTGTTATGATGTTTTCTGCGGTTAGCCGCGAAGGTTTAGAAAATGTGCTGCGTGCTGGTGCACATATTATTGAAATGTCACGCAAAGAGGAGATCAGTGGGGATAGCAAGGTTGATTGAGATGGCTGTTGGATCGCAAAAACTTACACACTATAAACGTATTGTGGTCAAGATTGGATCTGCCCTTTTGGTTGATCCTCAGGCAGGTTTACGGGTTGAATGGCTTAAAAGCTTGATCAATGATGTTGTTGAATTACACAAAAAAGGCGTAGAGATATTATTGGTGTCTTCAGGTGCTATTGCTTTAGGAAGGACATTGCTACAGCTTCCTAAGGGGGCTTTGAAATTGGAAGAAAGCCAGGCATGTGCTGCTTTGGGGCAAATTGAGTTAGCAAAAACCTATGGTGATGCGCTTGCTCAACATGGGCTCAAAACAGGCCAAATTTTGCTCACTTTATTTGATACGGAGGAGCGAAGGCGTTATCTCAATGCACGTGCAACGATTGAGACGCTTTTATATTTGGGAGCTGTGCCTGTTATTAATGAGAATGATACTGTTGCAACAACTGAAATTCGTTATGGTGATAATGATCGTTTAGCTGCACGTGTGGCAACAATGGTGAGGGCAGATCTTTTAATACTTTTATCCGATATTGATGGTCTTTATACAAAGTCTCCCCATAGTGATCCTACGGCTGAATTTATACCTTTTGTTGCATCCATTACGCATGATATCGAAAAAATGGCAGATGTTGCTGCTTCAGAGTTTTCACGGGGAGGAATGAAGACTAAGCTTGAAGCCGGAAAAATAGCTAATGCTGCTGGAACGGCGATGATTATCACCTCAGGCAAGCGTATGAATCCTCTTGCTGCAATTGACAAAGGTGAACGCAAGAGTTTTTTTGCGGCAAGTAAGAAATCTGTCAATGCTTGGAAAACATGGATTTCTGGTCATTTAGATCCATCTGGTGTTTTGACGATTGATCAAGGAGCCATTAGGGCTCTTGAATCAGGAAAATCATTATTAGCTGCAGGGGTTATTGGCGTTGAGGGAAGTTTCCAGCGTGGGGATACGGTTGCAATTGTTGGTACAGATGGAGTTGAGATTGCGCGTGGACTTGTAAGCTATGACAAAGATGAGGCTGTACGCATTATAGGACATAAAAGTGAAGAAATCGAAGCTATTCTTGGGTATGAGGCGCGCTCTGCTATGGTGCATCGTAATGATATGATTGTACGTTTCTTGATCAATTCTGTTTAAAAAAGTTACTTTTGTTTTTATTGTTTTGGCAGAGTGGATGTTACGATGACTTTAGAAGAAAAAATGAAAGATATGGGACAAAAAGCACGCTATGCCGCTGCAGCATTGGCTGTTGCTTCTTCTGAGCAAAAGAACAATGCATTAGAAATGATCGCTTTAAGTTTAGAGGCTCAGTCAGATGAAATTTTACGGGCGAATTGTCAAGATTTAGAGAATGCTGCTCAGAATAATTTGAAAGCTGCAATGATTGATCGGCTAAAATTAGATGATTTGCGTTTACGTGCAATGATAGACAGTGTTCGCCAAGTTGCTCGTTTATCTGATCCTGTTGGGCAAGTGATGGATGAATGGACGCGTCCAAATGGGCTTCATATAAGTCGTGTACGAACACCTCTTGGTGTGATTGGCATTATTTATGAAAGTCGTCCAAATGTTACAGTTGATGCGAGTGCTTTGTGCTTAAAAGCTGGCAATGCTGCGATTTTGCGCGGTGGTTCGGATAGCTTTCATTCTTCTCATGCTCTTCATTTAGCTTTGGTACAAGGTTTAGAGCGCTCTGGTTTACCTAAAGATGCCATCCAAATGGTTGGAACGACAGATCGTGCTGCCGTTGGGGAAATGCTCAAAGGATTGGATGGAGCGATTGATGTGATCGTACCACGTGGTGGAAAGAGCCTTGTTGCCCGCGTTCAGTCTGATGCACGTGTTCCAATTTTTGCTCATTTGGAGGGACTTTGTCATATTTATATTGATAAATCGGCAGATTTAGATATGGCACGCAATATTGTTTTAAATGCAAAGCTGCGGCGAACAGGGATATGCGGTGCTGTTGAGACAGTTCTCATTGACGGCCAAGCATTAAAAAAATTTCTTCCTGTTTTAACTGCTTTACAGGAAAAGGGGTGTGAAATTCGTGCCACAGAAGATATTGTTTTTCTTATGCCAGATGTCAAATTAGCTTCTGAAGAAGATTGGTCGCATGAATATCTTGATGCTATTCTTTCTGTTAAAACGGTTGAGGGTGTTGAGGGAGCCATTTCTCATATCAAGCGTTATTCATCAGGACATACGGAATCGATTATTGCTGAGGATTTAGAAGTGGTGAAGAATTTTTTTAATCATTTAGATTCAGCTATTTTATTACACAATGCATCTACACAATTTGCTGATGGAGGTGAATTTGGTTTTGGAATGGAAATTGGTATCGCAACAGGAAAAATGCATGCACGTGGTCCCATAGGTGTTGAACAGCTAACATCATTTCAATATCACGTTAAAGGAAATGGTCAGGTTAGAGCTTGAGAACACCATTTTTTCCATGGAAAAATTGTATGCCACATGTTGAAAGATCTAATGTTGTGGGTCTTTTTGGTGGTTCCTTTAATCCACCGCATGCGGGGCATCTTCTTGTTGCAAAAATTGCCATTCGGCGTTTGCATCTTGATCAGTTATGGTGGATGATCACTCCAGGAAATCCTTTAAAGGATTGTACACATTTGCTCTCTTTAGAGGAGAGAATGCAATTAAGTTTTAAACTTATTGACCATCCAAAAATTCGCTTAACAGGTTTTGAACAGGCTATAGGGAGCAAAGTATCAGTAGATACGATTTTTCATATTCTTACCCATTACAGTGGCGTAAATTTTGTATGGATTATGGGGGCAGATAGTTTTGCGACGATACATCATTGGTATCGATGGCATGATATCGTCTCTATGCTTCCTATTGCGATTATTGATCGTCCTTTAGGCAATTGGTCAGCACTTTCCTCTCCTATGGCACATATTTATCGCCGTTTTCGTTTGGATGAGAGAGAAAGTAAGCGATTACCTTTTATCAAGCCACCAGTTTGGACTTATTTGCATGGACCTTTATCTTTTCAATCTTCAACAAACCTTCGTTTGAAGAAGAATGATTTTTCTTGAACATTTCATAAGATTCTGCTTCTCTTTAGAGAAGTCTCTTTTTTAGATTCCACAACGATAAGAAAGGATATTGATCTGAAAAACATTGCACACAAACACTCTTACGATATTATGCCTTCAAAAGAAAAAAAAGTTTTTTCTGTTAGTGAGAGTCTTGAAGTTATTCTCAAGAGTTTAGAAGATACAAAAGCAGAAGATATTGTTGCTATTGATATTCGAGGGAAGTCATCTTTGGCTGATTATATGGTCATAGCTTCAGCAAATTCGCAGCGTCATGTATCGTCTGTTGCTGATCATTTATTACATACTTGGAAAGATAGTGGGCAGGGGCTTGCGCGTGTAGAAGGGCTTGCTGGAGGTGACTGGGTATTGATTGATACAGGTGATATTATCATTCATCTTTTTCGTCCAGAAATTCGTCTTTTTTATAATTTAGAAAAAATATGGATGACGCCGGATTTAAACGATACGGCTTTGCTTCTCTTCGGAGATCATTAAAATGCAAATTTCTATTTTTGCGGTTGGTCGTATGAAAAGTGGGGCGGAGCAAAAATTAGTTCAGCATTATTTGGATCGTTTTTCTAAAATTTCTGGAGATGTAGGCTTTCATTTAAAAAAGTTACAAGAGATACCAGAAAGTCGTGCTCAAACAGTTTATCAACGTATGGAGGAAGAGGGGAGAAAACTTATTGAATTTTTACCTGAAAAATGTCGATTAATTGTGTTAGATGAGCGTGGAGAATCGATTTCGTCAATTTCTTTTTCTGAAAAATTGAGGCGTTATCGTGATGAGGGCATTCGAGATGTCGTCATTGCTTTGGGAGGACCTGATGGGCATAATGAACAAATAAGGAAGCGTGCTGATTTTCTTTTATCTTTTGGTTTGATGACGTGGCCACATCAAATTGCACGTATTCTTCTTACAGAACAACTTTACCGCGCTGTAACAATTGAAAATCATCATCCGTATCATCGTTTTTAATATTTTTGTTCAATTTTTAGCACTTATTTATATGTTTATTAATATTGTTTTAGCTGACACCATTTAAAGCATCTCTAATGTATACGATGAGGTGTCATGGTTTTTGCAAATGAAAAAGCTTCTTCATAGAAAGATGCTATATTTATATGAGGAGTGCGTCATATTTGTCATTCTGCTCTTGAGTATATTTTTTTGCTTTTCTGTATCGCATGCGGAAGATACAATGAGGAGTACGGAAGTCCATAAAGAATTAGGAGAAATTCGCCAAAATATTTCACTTTCGCGTGAGCGTGTTGCTTTTCTTATGCATCAAGTTGAGCATTTAAAAAAAGATCAACGTGTTTTGAGTGATGCACTCATAAAGGCGGCTAAAGAAGAACGTATAGTAGCAGATGATATTGCTAAAAGGGAAGAAAAGCTTAAAAAAATGATAGAAAAGCGGGTACAAGTCTATCAAAGTTTAAAAAATCGTCGTGCTGAATTTGCGGAAGTTCTTGCACTTTTGGAGCGTATGGGATTGAATCCGCCTCCTGCTCTTATGATACAGCCAGAGGACGCGTTGGCTTCTATACGTAGTTCTGTTTTATTAGGTACTGTTATTCCTCAGATGCAAGAGAAAACGCGAGATTTAACAGAAAAACTCAAGGAGTTGACCAATTTGAGTAATTCCATTACTACGGAATATAAGGCATTAAAGACAAAACTGCAAAATCAAGCAGAGCAGCGAAAACGTCTAGAGCTTTTATTAGACCAAAAAAACAAACTACAAAAAAAATCAGAAAAAGAACTTACAGAACAGCAACAAAAAAATATTGCTCTTGCTAAAAAAGCGCAGTCTTTGGAAGAATTGATTTTAGAGCTCGACCGCCAGTCAAAATTTAGCTCTGATGCATCAGTACAGGTACGGAAAAGTTTGCAATTGTTAGAACAGTCCAATTTTGAAAGCCGAAAAGGTTCTTTACTTTTTCCTGTTTCAGGAAAAAGAATACGTCATTCTAATAAAAGTTCGCAGATTACGCGCTTTGGTGAAACGATAGAAACAGAGTCAGGAGCTGTTGTTATATCACCTGTAGATGCTTTTGTTGCTTTTGCTGGGCCATTTCGTTCTTACGGACATTTAATCATTCTCAATGTTGGAAATGGTTATCATATCATTCTTACTGGAATGTCGAGAATTAATGTAAAACAGGGGCAGTTTGTTCTTTCAGGTGAGCCTCTGGGTATAATGGAAATGCAATTTATTTCAAACAGTGTTGCATTGGATATAGGAAAAACTTCTCCAATGCTTTACATTGAGTTTAGAAAGCAGGGGAAACCTGTAAATCCAACTCCTTGGTGGCAGACTGAAAAAATAAGAAGGAGCCAAAATGATTCGTAAAGTTATTCTTTTGGTCGCTGGGGTATTGCTCGGCGCCTGTTCAATGATTATGGTGCAGTCTGTTGCTGCGAATAATGAAGATAATGCATATAAAAAGCTAGCTATATTTGGCGATGTTTTTGAGCGTGTACGTATGCAATACGTTACAGTTCCAGATGATAAAAAGCTTATTGAAAACGCTATCAATGGCATGCTCACATCACTGGACCCTCATTCATCTTATTTGAATGCTGAAGAAGCCAAGGATATGCGGGATTCTACGAAAGGAGAGTTCGGAGGTCTTGGTATTGAGGTCACTATGGAAAAAAACTTAATTAAAGTTGTTTCACCAATGGATGATACTCCCGCTTCAAAAGCAGGTATTCTAGCAGGAGACCTTATTTCAAAAATTGATGATGTACAAACGAATGGTCAAACATTGAATGAAGCTGTTAATAAGATGCGAGGTGCTCCTGGAACACCAATTACCTTAACAATTATTCGTTCTGGCGTTGATAAGCCATTTGAAGTGAAGATTGTTCGTGATATTATCAAAGTAAAAGCGGTGAAATATCGGGTTGAGGGTGATATTGGATATTTAAGAGTTATCCAGTTTTCTGAACAGACATTAAATAATCTTCTAGCGGCAATTAAAGATATCCAATCTAAAATTCCTGAAGATAAGCTAAAAGGTTACGTCCTTGATTTGCGGCTTAATCCGGGTGGGCTTTTAGATCAAGCTGTTAATGTTTCGAGTGCTTTTCTCAATAAGGGTGAAATTGTGTCGACTCGTGGGCGCAAAAAGAGTGATGTGACAAGATTTGATGCGAAGCCAGGTGATGTCATCAATGGAAAACCGCTCATTGTTCTTATTAATGGTGGTTCAGCAAGTGCTTCTGAAATTGTTGCGGGTGCATTGCAAGATCATCGTCGTGCAACAATTTTAGGGACGCAGTCTTTTGGTAAAGGATCTGTTCAAACAATTATTCCTTTGGGTGAAAATGGGGCTTTACGCTTAACAACAGCACTTTATTACACGCCATCAGGCACTTCTATTCAAGGAACAGGGATTACGCCTGATATTATTGTAGAGCAACCACTCCCTGAAAAATATAAAGGTTATGATGTAAAAGTTGGTGAGTCTGCATTAAAAGGACATATCAAAGGAAAAAGAGAAAGTAATAAAGGATCTGGTTCAGCTGCTTTTGTTCCCAAAGACCCTAAAGATGATATTCAATTGAATGAGGCCTATAAACTGTTACGAGGTGAAATGTCAAATGCAGCATTTCCACCAGATCCCAATAAGGATGTATTAAAGTGAGAATTGATATCTATAGCTTGCGATTTTGAGGAATATTAAATGGATGCAGGTATTAATTTGAAGATTCTTCCATATCGCAAATGTGTTGGGATTGTTATCTTTAATCATGAGGGTAAAGTGTGGGTTGGGCGTCGTTTAATGATGCCCATTCATGCAGATATTGAAATATCTCATCGTTGGCAGCTTCCTCAAGGAGGGATTGATGAAAATGAAAAACCATTAGATGCAGCATATCGTGAACTTTATGAAGAAACGGGTATTCGATCTGTGAAGTTGATTAAAGAAGCACAAAATTGGTTCCATTATGATTTTCCACAAGAACTTATTGGGTGCACATTAACAAATAAATATCGTGGGCAAATACAAAAATGGTTTGCTTTCCAGTTTACAGGAAAGCTTTCTGAAATTGCGATTAATCCGCCACCAGATGGCAATAAAGCGGAATTCGATCAATGGAAATGGATTGATCTAGAAACCCTTCCGTTGATTGCTGTTTCTTTTAAAAAGCACGTTTATACGAAAGTTGTCAGCGAATTTCGAGGTAGCCTTAGACCATTATAAAAGCTATATGATTACGGGAAAGCTTTTTTTATTAAGATGCTTTATATTATAATAAATAATAAACATGTTTATCTTTTATGTAAAGAACAGGAATATAAAATGAAAAAGTTATTTAATTTACTTATAGTTTTTACTCTCTTGAGTATTTCATCTGTTGCATTTGCAACAAGTTCAAAGCCTCCTGCATCAAAAGATGCGGCAGCGACATTGCCAAATGGAGCTTCTTCTTTGACTGAAACCTACGGTTTGTGGACTATTAACTGTGGTATACAAGAAGGGAAAAGAATTTGTTTTATGCACCGTCAAGAAGTGAATGAGCAGGGGCGTGTTGTTGTGGCTATGGGCCTTACTCTCGATGCTGAGGGTGTTGTATCTGGTAATTTAACAGTTCCTTTTGGCATTTTGGTTTCTAAGCCTGTTCGTTTACAAGTTGATGAGGGAAAAGCTGTTATCGAAACCGGTATCCGGACTTGTGTACCAGCAGGTTGTGTGGTTCCTGTCGTTTTTGACAAAAATCACGTAGCAGCTTTACGTTCTGGAAAACAGTTAAAGTTGGCGATGACAATTGCTGCTGCAGGTGAACCAGCTTTGAATGATTTATTTGTTCAGCTAGATGGTTTTAGTAGTGCTCTTAATCGTTTGACTGCTTTGCAGAAATAATTTTAAAACTAGAAGCGGCCTTTAAAAGGCCGTTTTTAGTTTGTTTGTTTTTTATAATTAATAATTAAAACGATGAGATTTAAGATTAATCCTATAAGGGATATTCAGATTTTTTGCCGTTTCTTCTATTTTATGTGCTATTTTTAATTTTGATATTTGTTTTCTAACTGCATCGTCATTAAATAGAGAGATGAAGAATTTAGATGTCTGGTTTTTATTCAAGAAAAAAGAGTATTGAAATATAAAACCATTTTTTGATACACAGACCTGCTTTAATGAAGGTTTTCTATACGCTCTTCTGTTTCCTTGATTGAAAGGGATGACGCATGATTTATGCATTGCTTCGAACGATTGATTTGATTTTTGAGATTTATATTGATATTTTAATCGCTAGTGTCATTTTTTCTTGGCTTTATGTCTTTAATATCATAAATTCACGCAATCGCTTTGTTGTTTTGATAGGAAGCTTTCTATATCGTTTTACAAATCCCGTTCTAAGCCGTATCCGGAAAATTTTACCAAATTTGGGAACGATTGATATTTCACCTATTGTAGTGTTCATTATTATTTATTTTATTCGTGTTTTCATGTGGCGCGTTTACGCAAACATATATGTATAGAAATATTACTTGAGGCGAATACATGTTTTATCAAGTTGATAAAAATAACTTGATTTTGTTTGTGTATCTCATTCCCAAATCATCCGTTGACAAAATAATAGGGATTGAATGTAGGGATGGTGAAAAACAATATCTGGTTATACGCCTTCGTGCTGTTCCTGAAGATGGAAAAGCGAATAAAGCTCTCATTAAATTTCTTGCGAAGCAGTGGAAGATTTCAGCTTCTTCTATTTCTCTGAAAAGCGGCGCAACATCTCGCTACAAACAACTTTACTTTTCGACACATTTAGAAGAATTACAGCAGATATGGCAATCCTTTAGAGATTGCATCTCGTAGAAAAAATAAAGAATAAAGCCTATTTTTAAATAGGCTTTATTCTATTAAAATCGTTATATTTTTTTATTGCGCTCAACAGCTTGCTTAATTAATTCATGCGCAAAGTTTTTATCACGCCATCCTTCAATTTTAGCCCATTTTCCAGGTTCCAGATCTTTGTAATGTTTGAAGAAATGTTCAATTTGTTTGAGTGTAATCTCGGGCAGGTCTGTATAGTCATGAATATTGATATAGCGTTTTGTTAATTTTGTAGTGGGAATGGCAATAATTTTTTCATCTTTACCACCATCATCTTCCATCATTAGAGCTCCGATGGGGCGAACATTGATAACACAACCAGGCATAAGTGGACGGGTATTACAGATAAGGACATCAATAGGATCACCATCATCCGAAAGCGTATGAGGGACAAAACCGTAATTTCCAGGATAAACCATTGATGTATGAAGAAAACGGTCAACAAATAATGCACCCGACTTTTTATCCATCTCATATTTTATTGGTTGCCCACCAAGGGAGACTTCCACAATAACGTTAATATCTTCTGGTGGATTTTTGCCTACGGGTATTTCCTTAATATTCATAGAGACATCCTTTCTGGAATATAGTGAGGCTCAATACAATTAAATATTTTACCAAAGAGATTATGAAATTAACTTGAAATTGATGTACGTGTTTTTTCAAAACGTTTACGTTCATTAGGATCAAGATAGAGTTTGCGGAGACGAATATTTTTAGGGGTTACTTCCACAAGTTCATCATCTTGTATCCACGATAAGGCGCGTTCTAATGTCATTTTAATGGGAGGCGTTAACTTTACGGCCTCATCTTTTCCAGAAGCGCGCATATTGGTGAGTTTTTTCCCTTTTAAGACATTGACTTCTAAGTCATTATCTCGTGAGTGGATGCCAATAATCATACCTTGATAGACTTTCACACCCGCATCGATGATCATAGGTCCACGATCTTCAAGATTAAAAAGAGCATAAGCGACAGATTCACCGTTGTCATTTGAAATCATAACACCATTAACACGACCAGCAATGTCTCCTTTATAAGGTTCATAAGCATGAAAAAGGCGATTCATAATTGCTGTACCACGTGTGTCCGTTAAAAGTTCAGATTGATAACCAATGAGTCCTCGGGTTGGTGCATAAAAGACAAGGCGGACACGATTACCTCCAGAAGGACGTAATTCCACCATTTCGCCTTTACGTTCAGACATTTTTTGTACAACAGTACCGGAATATTCTTCATCAACATCGATAACAACTTCTTCGATTGGCTCAAGAGTTATTCCATTTTCATCTTTTTGCATAACAACACGTGGGCGTGAAACACTAAGTTCAAATCCTTCACGGCGCATATTTTCAATGAGAACTGCAAGCTGTAATTCTCCTCGTCCTGAAACGTAGAAAGAATCTTTATCGACTGATTCTTCAATTTTAAGAGCGACATTGCCTTCTGCTTCTTTTAACAATCGGTCACGAATGACACGACTTGTTACTTTATCGCCTTCAGTTCCAGCAAGGGGACTATCGTTGACGAGAAAACTCATAGTAACAGTAGGAGGATCAATTGGTTGGGCAGTAAGGGGTTCATTGACAGTAGGGTCACAGAAAGTATCAGCAACGGTACCTTTTTGTAGACCTGCAATCGCAACAATATCACCAGCACTTCCTTCTTCAATAGGTTGCCGTTCTAAGCCACGAAATGCTAAAATTTTTGAAATACGCCCAGTTTCTAAAAGTTTTCCATCTTGTCCAAGAACCTTGACATTTTGATTGGGTTTTAGAGAGCCAGAATGAATCCGTCCTGTAATAATTCGTCCCAAAAACGGATCCGCTTCAAGAATAGTTCCAATCATGCGAAACGGTCCTTCTGCTACACTAGGAGAAGGGACATGCTGCGTCACAAGATCAAATAAAGGACCTAATCCCTGATCTTTTGGTCCCTCTGGGGCTTCAGCCATCCATCCATCGCGTCCAGATCCATAAAGAATAGGAAAATCAAGCTGTTCATCGGTTGCGTCAAGAGCAGCGAAAAGGTCAAAAACCTCATTAATGACTTCATCAACGCGTGCATCCGGTCGGTCAATTTTATTAATAGCAACAATAGGGCGCAATCCTACTTTCAATGCTTTGCCAACGACAAATTTTGTTTGTGGCATTGGTCCTTCAGCAGCATCAACAAGTACAATGGCTCCATCAACCATATTGAGGATGCGTTCAACTTCTCCACCAAAGTCAGCGTGTCCTGGTGTATCAACAATATTAATTCGAGTATCTTTCCAAACAACAGATGTCACTTTCGCTAGGATTGTAATTCCGCGTTCTTTCTCAATATCGTTTGAATCCATCATACGTTCGCTTGTACGCTGATTATCACGGAAGTTTCCTGATTGCTTGAGAAGCCCGTCTACAAGCGTTGTTTTCCCATGGTCAACGTGGGCAATGATGGCAATGTTACGCAATTGCATAAATTTTCTTCTTTTCGTTTAATGAAATTTCATTTGAGGCAAAGTCGTTACATTCTTTGCCTGACTATTAAAAAATCTTTTACATGTTTTTTTATAATTTTGGAAGATGGAGGCAATATTTTTATGGCAAAACTATTTATCCAAGTCTTTAAGGCTCTATTGAGCTTCAATTTCTGAAGCTTCGTAAAAGTTTTTTATAGTACGTATGTTCTATTCTCGAGCTAAAAATTATCCCAAAAATCACAGTCAATTTGATTTTTATCAATATGACACAAGAAATTTATATGAATTCTTGTAAGAGTAAGTAAGTATAAAGCTAGCGATATTGTTGTTGTTGTTTTGCAAAGAGATTGATAAAAATCCGGAATATCTCTTAATCCATAGCCAATTTATTGACAACTTTACAATATTTTTATTCTAAATAAAGCTTTTTCTTATTCCATAACTTGTCAATCAAAATCCAGATCTAATGCAACCGTGTATTTGAGGTAAATATTGAGACGATTAAGAATTTTATAAGAAGTTCTAGCTTTTGTATGCCAGATTAGGGCAAGAGTTATATCTGTTTGATTTATTTATGAACTCGGAATACAGTCTTATTTAGAAAGAATATGAAGGCATCCAAAGAAAATTCCCATCTTTGCCGTTAATCCAATTTATGATTTCAAAAGCATCTAAAGTAATATCTTTTAAACCATGGAGATAGTGCATTGCCTTACACTTTTGTTAATTGCACTCTCTAATAGGAGTATGCTTTTCATGCCAAACAGAACACTTTAAACAGAATATACTTTTTGTTGCATATTCATGTACTTAAGAGAGATTACTTAACGTACACTACATCCATTCCATGATAGGGCTCATAAATGATATAACATACGCGAATAGTATACTATTAACGCCTTTGTGAAGAAATATAAAGCCTGTTGAGTATCATCATTATTATTCTTTCTCAGCTGTCAATATTGCGCCAGTTTTTGATACGAGAGAGGATATAAGAAGTATTTTATTTTTTCTTGAATAGTTTTTAGCCATACACCGATCTCGTTTGTGACTGGCAAGAAGATGACTTTAATCGATTTAATATGAGAAGCTTTATGATGAGGTAAAATTACGTTATTCGGAGCTGTTATTCAAAAAAATAATAAATTATCTATAGAGCGGTGTGCTAGAAAATAAATAATAAAGCTTATTCTCTTATGGAAAGAATCTTAGGTTACATGACAAGATTTTTCCATAAGTAAGAGTTTTTACTTTACATGTTTAAAGAAGAGTTCCTGACAAAATGAGAGAAGCTACAGAAAAGTAGATTATAATGCCCATGACATCTACTAAAGTTGCCACAAAAGGAGCAGAAGCACTTGCTGGATCAAATTTTAAACCTTTAAGAATAAAAGGCAACATAGATCCAGAAAGAGAACCAAAGGTAACGATTCCAACTAAAGCTGTACCCACTGTTGTCGAAATAGCAATCCAATGTTGGCCATAGTCGTAGATACCTAGTTTTTGCCAAAGAGCAATGCGCGTAACACCAATAATTCCTAGTAAGAGACCAAGGGATAGTCCTGTTGGAATTTCACGAATGATCACTTTCCACCAGTCTTTCAACGTGAGTTCACGTAAAGCCAATGCACGTATAATAAGGGATGTAGCCTGTGAGCCGGAATTTCCTCCTGAGCTCATAATGAGAGGTATGAACAGTGTAAGAATAATCGCTTTTTCGAGTTCTGTTTCGAAATGTTGCATAGCGCTTGCTGTCAGCATTTCACCGATAAAGAGTAAAGCGAGCCAGCCTCCGCGTTTTTTCATCATTTCAGGAAACTTAATTTGCATATAGGGCTTATTAAGTGCTTCCATACCCCCAAATTTATAGGCATCTTCATTCATTTCATCGACCATAGTATCAAGCACGTCATCAACGGTTACAATGCCAATGACATGGTTACTTTCATCAACTACAGGCACAGAGAGAAGATCATGGCGCTGGAAAAGGCGTGCGATATCTTCATGATGTGTGAAAGGTGATATTGTAATGGGCGAGTCATGGGTAGGGACATTAAGAATTTGTTCATCAGGTGAGGCAAGAATAAGGTTACGCAGGGAAACAGCTTTGAGAAGAGTACCTGTTTTGGGGTCAATTACATAGCTGGTATAAACTGTTTCACGTGTTCGCTCGACCTCACGAATGTGATCCAAAGTTTTTTGTATGGTCCAGTTTGAAGGAACGGCTATAAACTCTGTTGTCATCAGTGCTCCTGCTGTATGATCAGGATAACTGGTGAGTTTTTTAAGTTCAGCGCGCGTTAAGGGGTTAAGCAAGGCATAAAGTCGTGTACGGGTTTTCTTATTCATTTCTTGAAAGACGTCTGCAGCAGCATCAGCAGACATGCCGTCAAGAATTTCAACAGCACGATTTATAGGGAGAAGTTCTAGGATGGCAGCAGGTTGCTCAAGCTCTGGTTTATCAAAAAGTTCGATAACATAATCAAGAGGCAGAAGACTAAGAATAGTTACACGTTCCATGATATCGAGCTCATTGATGATATCAATAGAGTCTGCAAAATGCTGGTTCTTTAACTTTTCAGCGAGAGCTTCAGGAGAAAAATTTTTGAAGTCGAAGGCCGTTTTGATTTCAGTCATGATAAAGTACCTCCTGAAGAGTTGGAGAGTTGTAAATCTAGATAATAGATGAGATAAAAACAAAAGTTTATGGAAGATTTAAAAAAACTCCCCAGCTATATTCCCAATTGTTAATATTTGAAGTAAAGTCAAGGGTAAATTATAAGTTATAAACAAGTTTCTGAATCACTAAAACGAGAATACAGCTTAATTTGAGGATAATATAAAAACGTAAATGTAAAAATCAGTTCTGATTTTACCATCATTTCTTTAATGCAGTTTGCGATTTTCAAAAGAATCTACAGCGATATTTTATAAAGAGTGGAGATTATGCTTTTCTCCAAGTGTTTTTGTTAATATGCAATTCTATTGTGATGTGCGAGCGAATAATCTTTATTGCTTCAATATAATATGGTTTGAATGAAAGAACTTTACGATTTTCAGGTTTTTTATTCAATAGCGTTTTGAAAGGTAGTTTTGAAACTCACGAAATAGTTTTAGTATGTTATCAATTTGTGTCGTAAAGATAATTGTTACAGTTTAAATTTATAATGGAGACATAAAGTATTATGACAAAAGCAGCAGTGCTGGACTGGAAGGGATTTTCAGGTCTTCCTGATTTTTCTTCTATAAGTGACGAAGATTTTAAACCCGCTTTTGAACAGGCACTTCAAGAAGCAGAAGAAGAACTAGAGGCAATTGCGATGGTGCAAGAACCACCAACGCTTGAGAATTTTTTGCAGCCTTTTGAGCTTTGCGGTAAAGCGCTTGATCGTGTCTGTTCAATATTTTTCTTACGCACCAGTGCTCATACGAATGTATTAATTCAACAGCTAGAGCAAGAGTTCGTTGTAAAACTTTCTCGTTATTCTTCAAAAATGATGATGGATGCACGGATATTTGCGAAAATAGATATGCTTTATAAACAGTCGCAGTTGGGCAAATTTGAGAGTGAAACAACACGTGTTCTTGAATTATGGTGGAAAAAGTTTGTTTGTCATGGGGCAAAACTCGATGAAAAAGCTAAGAAACGGCTTTTGGAAATTAATGAAAGACTTGCTTTTTTAAATGCTACTTTTGGACAAAATGTCTTAAATGATGAAGCTGAATGGATTCTGTTTTTAAAACAAACAGACTTATCTGGTTTACCGCAAGATCTCATTGCTTCAATGAAGGAAATTGCGTGTGAAAGAGGCAATGAAGAAGCGTATGCATTAACACTAGCACGTTCGATTGTTGAACCTTTTTTAAAATTCTCTGATCGTCGTGATTTGCGTGAGGTTGCATTCCAAGCTTGGGCTAAACGTGGTGAAAATAATAACAAGAATGATAATAAAACAATTATTGTAGAGATTGTTGCGCTTCGAGATGAGCAGGCTAAATTATTGGGATATAAATCTTTCGCAGATTTGAAGCTCGATAATACTATGGCTAAAAGTGTTGATTCCGTTATGGATTTGCTTATGCCTGTATGGGAGCGCGCAAGAGCGAAAGCTTCTACTGAGCAAATTGACTTACAAAATTTTGCCAACAATCAGGGCAGCAATGAATCTTTAGCTGCTTGGGATTGGCGTTATTATGCTGAAAGACTTCGCACTGAAAAACTTTCTTTCGATAGCGCTGAGATTAAATATTATTTTCAGCTTGATCTTATGATTAAAGCGGCTTTTGGGGTAGCCGAAAAACTCTTTAGCATTACATTTGAAGAAAAAAACGCTGTTACACTTTGGCATCCTGATGCACGTTTGTGGGAAGTAAAAAAGTCTGATGGAAGTCTACTTGGGCATTTTATTGGTGATTATTTTGCGCGTTCTTCAAAACGCTCCGGTGCGTGGATGAGTAGTTTGCAATCACAACATAAATTGGATGGCGGACAAAAGCCTATTATCTACAATGTTTGTAATTTTGCTAAACCACCTAAAGGGGAAGTTGCTCTTTTATCACTTGATGATGCACGTACGCTTTTCCACGAATTTGGACATGCATTGCATGGTTTGCTTTCTGATGTCACATGGCCATCTGTGTCGGGAACATCTGTTTCACGTGATTTTGTTGAGCTACCTTCTCAACTTTACGAACATTGGTTAACAGTACCAGAGATATTAAAATCTTATGCTATACATACAAAAACAGGTCATCCTATGCCACAAGAGTTGATAGATAAAGTCTTAGTAGCACAGACATTTAATGCAGGATTTTCTGCCGTTGAATTTATCTCATCAGCTTTAGTGGATATGGCTTTTCATCAAGGCGAAACAGTCACTGATCCAACAGTGTTTGAACGCCAAGAATTAGAAAAGTTGCAAATGCCTGATACAATTATTATGCGTCATCGTCCCCCACATTTTATGCACGTGTTTGCGGGGGATGGTTATGCATCTGGTTACTATTCTTATATGTGGTCGGAAGTCCTTGATGCTGATGCTTTTCAAGCTTTTGAAGAAACGGAAGATGTTTTTAATTCAGAGCTTGCTGATAAGTTGAAACGTTTTATTTACTCCGCTGGAGGAAGTCGTGATCCAGAGGAGCTTTATAAAGCTTTTCGGGGACGAATGCCTTTACCAGAGGCAATGATTAACAAACGTGGACTATAAGATATAACGGTATGGTTAACACCATGCCGTTTTCATATTATTCGAAAGGTGCAGTTGCGATTTATGCAAATTTTTTCTTCATTATAGCTCTGTAAACAGAGTTTTTTTATCTTATTCGCTTTTTGTTTATAGAGGAAAATAGATTTTGTATTTTAAATAGACATTATGGGAAAGAAAAATTATCAGCTCGATCTTTTTGATGCCCATTTGGTGGAAACCATGATTTTTTTATAAAACTTGACTTTCTTTTGCCTAAAAGGTGAGTGTTTTTTTGTACCATATCATCGAGGCTCATTGGAAGCTGACGCATAATTTTACTCCGCTCTTGATTCTCTGATTCTTGTATAAGTTTTTGAATAGCTTTATCGGTTGAGTATGAATTTTCATGAGAAAAGGCGTGAAAATTTAAAATATTTTTCAATGGTTTTTCTAAATAAGAGGTAAGTTTTTTCTTTCCTTCAGGGGTGAAATGCATGCCATTATTGGTGCGTAATTTGGTTGTTTTTCCATTAATATCATAGCCTGAAAAAGAAAAAAATCCTTCTTCATCACTAAAGCCGCTCCAGATATCGAGAAAATACCCTCCTGCTGTTTCTGTTTCTTGTTTATAGAGCGCATTAAAAATTTTCATTTTTTGTGTCAAAAGGTCATTTCCAAAAGAAGGTTGACCTATCCATATCCATGATTTTCCAGAGGCGTGAAGACTTTCAGTAATTTCGATAATTCTTTGTTTGTAGATGCGTATCCATTCTGACTGATCTGTGTTAATCATGTTATGAGAGTCTGTGATGGGTTGATTATCATTTGCACCGATCATCATGATAATAACATCGGGGCTATTTTGGTCAATGAGTTTAGAAATATTGCTTTGCCAAGAATAATAATCCGTTCGAACTAAGCCGGAAGCTGGTATTGTGTTGTTCATGATAACGATATCGCTATTATTTATAAAAAACTTTTTAAGTGCATCGGCAACAGCAGAGGCTGCAAAATCCCCTACAACAAGAATGCGTTTTGCATTCTCATTTTTTAGCTTTTGTATGTTTTTTTGTGTTACGATTTTTTTTTGCGGCTTGTCTATTTTTTGTTCTATAATTTGCGGTGGCTGCTGTGTCTGTTTGTTTTGTTGTGATAACCATTTGAAGAAGTTCGTTGCTTTACTTGGAGATGGCTGTAAGATCCCCACAATAGAAAGTGAAAACAGCAATAATGTCAAGTATATCAGGCGAAAAGAAGACAAAACCTTAGTCTCCATTATTGTTTGCGAAGGATAAAAAGCACTTGAGATGATGGATATCCATTTTCTTTTAGACCGTAATGCAGCTGAAAAGCTTTGATTGCTTTGCGAGAGGCTGTTCCGATTTGTCCATCAATATCTCCTTTATAATATCCCAATGCACTTAAGCGAGATTGCAGTTCTTTGCACTCTTGGAAGGTAATAGGCTGAAAAGGTCTTTGCCAATCATGCACTAATCCAAGATGTCCAGCAATACGATCAGCAAGAAGGGAAACAGCAAACGCATAACGATCTGCATTATTATAATGTTTCAGAACAAAGAAATTTTTTGTGACTAAAAATATAGGTCCTTTTGCTCCATCTGGATATTTTAATATTGCTTGTTCAGCTGATGTAGGAAGAGGGTGCCCATTTGCGTGTTTTACACCTAATTTTTTCCATTGTTCAAAGGAATACCAGCCTTCAGGAAGGTTTTTCCCCTGTGGCACTTTTACCTCTACTCCCCAAATAAGATTAGGTTGCCAGCCATTTTTGTGGAGAAGGTTAGCAGCAGTAGCCAGAGCATCTGGAACAAAGTTCCAGATATCACGCCGTCCATCTTGATTTATATCAACAGCATAGGCGAGATAACTGCTTGGAATAAATTGTGTATGTCCCAATGCTCCGGCCCAAGATCCAGTGAGTTGAGAGCGTTTAATTTCACCACTTTGTAGAATTTTCATAGCAGCAATCAGCTGTGTATATGCGTATTTTTCGCGTTTTTTATCGGCATAGGCTAGGGTTGCAAGTGAGCGAATGGCATCACGCATTACACTTTTATTGGCTAAAATTTTCCCATAATTGCTTTCCATTGACCAAATAGCAAGCAGAATATTACGGTCAACACCAAAACGTTCTTCAATTTGAAGAAGCCATTTGTTCCATTTTTTTGCTTGGCGCCGTCCTTCCACAATTGCGATATCATGGACACGATTATCGAAATAGTTCCAGGAAGGAGCAACAAATTCCGGTTGGTATGCGGCGCTTTTTAGAACTTCAGGATCAATGGCATTAACACCTTTAAACGCCATATGAAACGTAGAAGGGGTAATATTGTGAGCAATAGCTATTTTTTTAAATTCTTTAATCCAGTGTTTAAATCCGCTATCAGCATATGAAAGGGATATAAAAAACATAAAAAAAGCAGAAAAAATAACGGCAGAGACAGTGAAAAGAGTTCTCCAAGCTATTGACTTTTCTTCTAAAAAAGAGAAAGTCTTCAATTCTGTTTTTTGCATTTTGAAATCCCCATTAATATTCAATTCATTAGATGTGCAATAACTTTATTTTGTATTTAGTTTAATCGATAATATGATCAAGAAGAGGAAAAAACTGAAATAAATAATTCGTTTTAATCCTTTCAATAAATTCTCAGACTCTTTTTACATTTTTGATTGCCCATTATAATGATAATCAAAACAATAAGATATCTTTTTTACCATTTCGTAAAAACATATGATAAATAAAACAAAAAAGTTATATGAATTCATTGAGGAGGGTGAGTGTGCGTAAAATCCGGAAAGCAGTATTCCCAGTAGCAGGTCTTGGTACGCGTTTCCTTCCTGCGACAAAAACGATTCCTAAAGAAATGCTAACAGTTGTTGATAAACCTGTTATTCAATATGTTGTGGATGAGGCGAGGGAAGCTGGTATTGAGCATTTTATTTTTGTGACTGGACGTAATAAAGCAGTCATTGAGGATTATTTTGATGCGCAAGTTGAATTATACACGACACTTGCTGAATGTGGAAAGAAAGAAGATCTTGCACACTTATACCGTTTACAGCCATTACCAGGGTCAACTTCTTTCACTCGGCAACAGCAACCTTTGGGATTAGGGCATGCTCTTTGGTGTGCGCGTGAATTAGTTGCAGGGGAACCTTTTGCTTTATTATTACCCGATATGTTGATACAGGCGAAAAAGGGCTGTCTTTCTGAAATGATGAGCCTTTATGAAAAGGTGGGTGGGGGGAATATTATAGCAGTTCAGGAATGCGATCCTAGAGAAACACATAAATATGGTATTGTTGGGAAAGGCAAACAGATTGCAAATGGTTTTGAAATCACAAAAATGGTAGAGAAACCGGCACAAGGAACGGCACCATCAAATTTGTACATCAATGGACGTTATATTTTGCAGCCAGAAATTTTTAATATTCTTTCCACTCAAGAACGGGGAACAGGAAATGAAATTCAATTAACAGATGCTATGATACGGCTTTCAAATGAGCAAGATTTTTGGGGTTTGCAAGTAAAAGGGCGCACTTTTGATTGCGGTTCTAAAGCTGGTTTTATTGAAGCCAACGTTGCATTTTCTTTGGCACGCGCTGATATGCACAGCCACGTTTCTGCTTCATTGAAAAATTTACTGGAAACCATTAATGTTGAAAAGTGATATAGATCTCTCACTTAATTTTATTGATCGAATTTGATTATGACAATACCGTCTCCTCATATGGCTTTGCAAGGTGCAGTAGCATCAGCGCTTAAAACACTTGCTAGTGAAAAGCAGGGGCTTGAAGCTCTTGAAAAAGCTCTGCTGGAAAGTCTTTCTTCTTCTTTTGAAGCGGCTGTTCAAACTATTAGAAATGCGCGTGGACATGTGGTCATTACTGGCCTTGGAAAAAGTGGTCATATAGGGACAAAAATTGCAGCAACCTTAGCCTCAACTGGAACACCTGCCTTTTTTGTGCACGCTGCAGAAGCCAATCATGGTGATCTTGGTATGATTGGCTCTGATGACGTTATTCTTGCTTTATCATGGTCTGGTGAAACTCAAGAGTTAAGTGGTATTATGAGTTATGCGGCGCGTTTTCGTATTCCCCTTATTGCGATGACATCAAGTAAGCACTCTGTGTTAGGACGGCAAGCTGATATTGTGCTATTATTACCAAAGATAGAAGAGGCTTGCCCCCATGGTTTAGCCCCTACAACTTCAACAATTATGCAATTGGCAATGGGAGATGCATTAGCGGTTTCTCTTTTAGAAATGCGTGGTTTTACCGCAACGGATTTCAAAATATATCATCCTGGTGGTTCTCTTGGTGCAAGCCTTAAATACGTGTGTGATATTATGCATGAGGGTGATAATATTCCTTTGGTTATGCAGGGAACAGCTATGACTGAAGCGATGAATGTTTTGGTGGAAAAACATTTTGGTTGTGTTGGTGTTGTGAATCAAGAAGGTGAACTAATCGGAATTGTAACTGATGGCGATCTTGCACGTAACATTCATTTTAATTTATCAAAATTTAATGTTGACGAGGTGATGACCAAAGCTCCTAAAGTTGTAAAGCCAAATACACTTGTTGGTGCAGCAACAGCTTTTATTAATGATCATCAGATTGGTGCATTTTTTGTGGTTGAAGATAAAAAACCGATAGGAATTGTTCATTTTCATGATCTTTTGCGCATTGGAGCTGCTTAGATTAAAGTTCCCTATCAAATAAAATGTTATTTTAGGTTGAAATAGATTGCAGGATACAAAGTTACAATTTTATTGTGAGGTGGCTTTACTGATATTTTGTGGAAGAAAATGATTATTTTACGCATTTCATAATGTTTAGAAAATTTTCAGGGTAAAGATTATACCAGCCTCTTTGCGTATTTTAGAGAGGATTTTCTATCAGGAGGAGAAAGGATATCGCCTCCTGCTTAATGTGTGTGCTCCCTCTGTTCTTAAGAGAGGTTTCCCTTGTACTTTGTTAAGATTTCCGCTTAAGGAAAAACTGTGCTCCTGTATGTGAGGTGCAGAGAAGTTGTGTGGCGTCATATGACATTGTACAATTGACTCTAGAAATTGTTCCACGGAGAATAGAGCGTATTTCAATTTCTATATTTTGGGCATTGAGATAATTATATGCTCCTTCTGATAGTTTTTCTTCTGTATCTGCTGCATGCGTTTCAAAAACACCATTGTGGAAAGAAGAAATAATACCATTCTCATCAACCCATTTTCCATCAATTCCAGTTGGCATATTTGAGTTATAATATCGCGAAAAGTTACAGGCACTTAACAGCAAGGCGGTAATTGTAAGACATAAAATATGATAGGTATGTTTCATTTATTGCACTCTATTTAGATTATTTTGCTCTCTAGTTTCTATAACATTATTAAATTACCCCATGAGTCAATATGAAAAATTTGATAAAAATCAATGAAAAAGCAAAAAAATGGAAAAAAATGCCTTAATGTTGTATTTAATTGACAGCTTGATGAATTTCGTAAGTGAAACACAAGAGGTAAAATATTTCTTATGGTTTACAACAATTTTTATATTAAGCTGCTAAGTAGTCTCAAAGGAGATTATTGACATTATGGTTGGTCCCATTCTTGTTGCGAGTGAAGATTATGGAAGACGTATAGAACTTTCTTCTATGCTGCGAGGTTTTGGTTATCGTGTCATTGAAGCAGAAAATGGTCTCCGTACGATTGATCTTTTACACAGGCGTAAAAACATTGTGCTTGCACTCCTTGATGTCGTTATGAGTGATTTGAGTGTGAGCGATTTGATTAAAATGATTAGAGTTGCTGGTGTTTCTGTTCCTATTGTCGTTATAGCACAACAAGAGAATCAGCATTTACTCCAGAAAGCTTTAACAGCTGGAGCTATTGATTATTGGATCCATCCAGTAACATTATTACGTGTAAGAGTTACTTTGGATATCCTTGCTCTTATTTCTGCCTTGGAGCATGAGGTTCGAGATATTCGGCGAAAAAAAGAGAATCATTTACGGTTTTCTGATCTTTGCGTAAAAAGTAGAGCTATGCAGATAGTATTAGAACAATCGAGACAAGCAGCAACTTCTTTACAGAATCTTTTGATAGAGGGAGAAGCTGGAACAGGACGTGAGACATTAGCTCGGATTATTCATCATGAGGGATTATTTTCGGAGGGTGTTTTTGTTCGCTTTCAATGTTCAGCCATCGTTGATCCAGAAGAAGAAAATCAGCAGTGGTTTAAAGAATTCCTACCATTGGTTTCTTCTCTTGAAAAAGGGACACTTTGCCTTTGTGATATTGATCGACTTGAGCCCATACAGCAAAAACGGTTTGCTCATTACCTTAAAGAAAGGGAAAGGGATACAAAAGGAGATTTTTTTCCTTTTCGGATCATCGCTATTTCAACATCGCGTTTAAAGGACTTGGTTAATGAGAACTTTTTTTTGCATAGTTTGTTTGAACAATTTTCTCACTTGTCTATTAGCGTTCCTGCTTTACGAGAATTAAGGGATGATTTTCCAGAGATCACACAACGTTTGATTGATCGCATTATCACAGAAACAGGGCGATCACATGTCCATGGTTTAGCAGGCTCTGCTCTTTCCTTGCTTATGCAGTATGATTGGCCTGGCAATAGAAATGAGCTTGAAACCTTTTTATTTCGTGCGATTTTACTCAGTGAAGGACCGTTATTAACTGTTCGAGATTTTCCGCAATTAATGGGAAATTCATTAATGAATGTTCCCAATATCATTGAGGGTAATATGCAAGAAGATAATGAGCAAGAATCGATAAAATTTTTGAATACTGATGGGCATGTACGTACTTTTGCAGAAATGGAGCATGATATTATAGAGAAAGCGATTAAACATTATAAAGGACATATGAGTGAGATTGCGCGCCGCCTTCATATTGGTCGCTCTACACTTTATAGAAAAATGGAAGAATTGAGAGCAATAAGAAATCAAGAACGAAAGTAAAATTCATAACAAATTTCTCTTCATGACAAGCAAGCGTTTCAAAAAAATAGAGTGGATTTTGATAAAGTCCGTGGGGGAAAGCTGAAGAAAATAATCATTTATTGTAAAATTTATCTATAGAGGATGATTTTGTAGATTTAAATCAAATATAAATTTTATGTGACTATTTTAATCGTTTGTTTCAATTTATACAATTTTAGTTAAGTTTACATTTATTAAAACAGAGAAGCATTTTTAAAAACTTTTAAATACTACCGCTAAAATTTTTGTATCATCAATATTAAATTTATACTCTCTTAAGCAAGAAGTGGCATTTTATCTGCTATACGATTAAGATAAAGTGATTAGTGTTATCGTTTGCATTACTGATGATGTGATAGTTTAAAATAGAAAGTTTGCCCTCTTTGACTCTTTTACAGATTGTTATTGGTTTTGTCCTCTTTTTTTTTATTGCATCTATGTTGGCAATCTACACCTATGGGCGTTTTGTGAAAAATGCTAGGGGGAAATGTTCTTATGCGTTACCTCTTCAGAAAGATGAAACTAAGCTTGATCGTATCGTCAGTCAATTAGCTGAGAAAGAAAATGGATTGGGGATTGATAAAGATGCCCTTTCCCTCATTATCAGCAATTTGGATGCGTTTTGTGTTCGTGCAATAGGAGCTGCAGAGGCTGGGCGTAGCCTTGATCTGATGTATTATATTTGGGATGATGATTTAACGGGGCGCCTATTATTAAGTGAAATAGTTGAGGCAGCTGATCGAGGGGTTCGGGTACGGCTTCTTTTGGATGATATTAATGCTCAGGCACGTGATCCAGCTTATATTGCACTAGATAAACATCCTTATATTGAGGTGAGAATGTTTAATCCAGGGCGATCGCGTAAAGGTGGTTTACGCCGTGGTTTAGAAATTATATTACGGGCAATTACTGTAACACGTAGAATGCATAATAAAGCTTTTATTGTTGATGGCAGGGTTGCTTTTGTAGGAGGACGTAATCTTGCAGATTCTTATTTTGATGCTGGTAAAGAATCCCATTTTCGAGATTTAGATTTGATGTTAATCGGTCCTTCTGTTAAAAAGGTAGAAAGTATCTTTGATGATTTTTGGAATAGTGCTGTTGTTTTGCCAATTCATACTTTAGTTGTTCCTAAAAGCGCAAGTGATCTTAGCTATTGGAAAGATAAATTACGAAAGTTTCGTGATTCCAAGGTTGCAAAAGTTTATTTAGATTATGTCAAAGAGCACATTAACTTTAATTGTTTTATCCAAACAGGAAAGCGGTTATTTTTAGCAGACAAAGTTGTTGTTCTTTCTGACCCTCCAGAAAAAGCATTGCGTAAAAAAGCAAGCAATTGGCTTATGAAGGCACTTTCAAAGGTTATTGGAAATGCCCAAAAAACGGTTCAGATTACGTCACCTTATTTTGTTCCTGGTAAGGTTGGCACGCAGAATTTTAGTAATTTGGTTTCAAAGGGTGTTGATGTCAAAATTCTGACAAATTCTTTAGCTGCTACTGATGTAGCATTAGTGCATGGTGGTTATGTACCTTATCGTAAGGCATTGTTGAAAAGTGGTGTTAATCTTTATGAATTAAAAGCGGAAGGCAATACTCATGGGTTACGATTGTTTCGATCGAGTAAGGCAAGTTTACATGCCAAAGCTTTTTTAATTGATCGTAAAACAGCTTTTATTGGATCTTTAAATTTTGATCCAAGATCAGCATCATTAAATACAGAAATGGGCATTCTTTTTGAATGTGCTCCCATTACAGCAAGATTAGATTTGTTGTTTTCTGAAGAAACCACAGGGGAAATGAGCTATCATCTGCGTCTTGGTGATAATAATCGTATTTATTGGGATTTTATTGAAAATGAAAAAAAATATAGCATTGACTATGAGCCAGAAAGCAATTTTTGGCGTCGCGCATTTGCAAAAATAATAAGTTGGTTACCTATTGAATCACAATTGTAAATTTTTATAAACCACACTTAAAAAAAATATTTATTTTTCTTTTCATTTTGTTTGTAGCATGGCATAATTTTTTGCCAATCTACCATGTATGAGAACCGCAGTTGTATTTTAAAGCTTCTTGCGGTGTTTTATTATAAAAGGAATTTTGATATGGCAAAGATTGTTGAAACGGGGACAGGTGCATTGGCACTGACTTTTGATGATGTACTTTTACAACCCGGTCATTCTCTTGTTATGCCTAGTCAAGTGGATCTCAGTACGCGCATTGCAGCGGATATTAAGCTCAATTTGCCATTGCTTTCTGCGGCAATGGATACGGTAACAGAATCGCGTTTGGCAATTGCTATGGCTCAAGCTGGTGGTCTTGGGGTTATTCATCGTAATATGTCTCCTGCAGAGCAGGCAGAAGAAGTTCGCCAAGTAAAAAAGTTTGAATCTGGTATGGTTGTTAATCCAGTCACCATTGGACCAGATGCAACACTTGAAGAAGCAAAATCTTTGATGCGCTCTCATGGTATTTCCGGTATTCCGGTTGTTGAAAATGGTGCTAAAGGTGAAACTGCTGGACGGCTTGTTGGCATTTTGACAAATAGGGATGTGCGTTTTGCATCGGATCCTAAACAAAAAATTTATGAATTAATGACGCATGAAAATTTAATCACAGTGCGTGAAAATGTTCAACTCAGTGAAGCGAAGTATCTTTTACATCATCATCGTATTGAAAAATTATTAGTTGTGGATGAACAGAATCGTTGTGTCGGACTGATAACAGTTAAGGATATTGAAAAAGCAAAATTAAATCCAAACGCTGCCAAAGATTCACAAGGTCGCTTGCGTGTTGCAGCTGCAAGTAGTGTAGGGAACGATGGGTTTGAGCGGGCTGAACGATTAATTGATGCAGGCGTTGATATTCTAGTAATTGATACTGCACATGGACATTCTCAGCGTGTATTAGACACTGTTGAGCGTATTAAAAAAATGACGTTTTCTCCAGCTATTATTGCTGGTAATGTGGCGACTGCTCAAGCAACACAGGCTTTGATTGACAGTGGTGCGGATGCTATAAAAGTTGGGATTGGTCCTGGTTCTATTTGCACAACGCGAATTGTTGCAGGTGTTGGTGTTCCTCAGCTTGCAGCCATTATGAATGCTGCAGAAGTTGCTGAAAAAGCGGGCATTCCCGTTATTGCTGATGGGGGGATAAAAGCTTCGGGTGATTTTGCTAAAGCCTTAGCAGGTGGGGCTTGTGCTGCTATGATTGGCTCTCTTTTAGCGGGTACAGAAGAAAGTCCTGGCGAAGTTTATCTTTATCAAGGACGATCCTTTAAAGCTTATCGCGGCATGGGATCTGTTGGTGCTATGGCACGAGGATCGGCAGATCGCTATTTTCAAGATGATGTTCGTGATGAACTTAAGTTGGTTCCTGAAGGTGTGGAGGGGCAGGTGGCTTATAAAGGTCCTATAGCATCAGTTCTACATCAGCTTGCTGGTGGACTTCGTGCTTCGATGGGGTATGTTGGAGCAAAAGATCTCGTAGAGTTTCGTGAAAAAGCAACGTTTGTACGTATTACGAATGCGGGACTCCATGAAAGTCATACGCATGATGTTTCTATCACACGAGAGAGTCCAAATTATCGTGGGCCAGTTTAAAGAAACAAGAGCCTAATATCATATTGCATAAATATAAAATTTTCCGAGAACAAGAAAGAGAGACTGCGCTTTTTTCTGTTTGTAATTTGGTGTAATAATCCCAAAAAGGAAAGAATTAGAGGTTAAAGTTCTAATTCTTTCTGTTAAGACTATATGAAATAAGTTATATAAAATTAGAATTAACTTTTTGTTGTCTTCCGTCCAGTCTTTGACGCACGTTGGCGAGTGTTTGTCTGATCACTTTGGACGGATTTCTTTCCGTTGTTTGAGGGCATTGTATTATGACGGCTTTTAGACGAAGTTGTTTTTCCATTATTATAAGTCATTATTTTCTCCTTTAAAATTGTCTGGCAGTTGCCATTAGAGTAAAAACGGTCATGCCAAATAGTGGTTCCAAGCATTTTCTAAAAAGTTAATTTTTTGTTGAACGTAAGATGAGCTTGTTTAATTTTATGAGAAGATTTTTTCTATTGTTCAGACAATCCTCGTAAACTTTATTTTACGCAAATAAATTAAAGAGTTTGTTTTTTTCGTAATGCATGGCGGAAATAAGTTTTTTATGGATGGCTACGTATCTTTTAGTATAAGAGGTAGAAGGATAAAAAACGAATGGGCAGAAGATGAAAGGAAAAATTTAGATACTCTAAATTGGATCTTATAAAAAAGTATGATCAGATCATTTTAATATTGAATGTAAATTTTTTATGGCGTTGAGAAGGTTTCATTGGCAAGAAGGCGATAATATTATTTTTTTAGATGATTTAAAATTTTATTATTTTAATGGGAGAAATGAATGCGATTAGGTGGGCGTTTGCAAGCAGCAATAGATGTTCTCACAGAGATAGAAATGAAGCATCGCCCAGTAGGAGAAGCTTTAAAGGATTGGGGTCTTTCTCATCGCTTTGCTGGAGCAGGTGATCGTGCAGCTATTGGTACAATCGTTTATGATGTTTTAAGACGACGTTATTCTTTACAATGGCGTATGGAGAGTGATGATATCCGAGATATCGTTTTTGGTGCCTTATTAGATTCTGGAAAAATGACGCTGGAGCAAATTGACGGTGAGTTGACAGAAGATCGGTTTGCACCGCAGTTATTAGGGGCTAAACAGCGTAAATCGTGGCAAGGTCAGCAATTAGTGGATGCTCCAGACTATATTCGTGGTGATATTCCGCAATGGTGTCAAGCGCATCTGCGTCCTTTATTTGGTGATAATTGGATCACTGAAGCGGCTGCGTTAGCAACGCGTCCTTCTTTAGACCTACGGGTAAATAACCTAAAGGCAACACCAGAAAAGGTGCTGAAAGAATTAGCAAAAACCAAACTTAAATCTTTTCCATGGTTTGGGCAAGCTTTAAGAATTGCACCGATTGAAAAGTTTAATCGTCATCCCAATGTTCAAGTGGAACCAGCTTTTCAAAAAGGACACTTTGAAATACAGGATTTAGGATCTCAAATTGTTGCTCACCTTGTGGAAGCGCAAGAGAGCATGCAGGTATTAGATTATTGTGCAGGTGCTGGTGGCAAAACATTAGCTTTAGCTTCCGATATGAACAATCGTGGGCAAATTTATGCTTATGATTCCGATAAAGCGCGCTTAGCTCCTATTTTTGATCGTCTTCGACGCGCTGGTGTTCGTAATGTACAAACACGAGCACAAAAAGAAGAATTGAAGCCATTAATAGGCCAGATGGATAGAGTTCTACTAGATGCACCATGTAGTGGGACAGGAACATGGCGTCGTCGTCCAGATGCGAAATGGCGTTTAACATTAGAACAAGTGAAACAACGCCAAACAGAACAGAGGGATATTTTGAATGAAGCGATAGCTTATCTTAAGCCAAATGGGCGCTTAATCTATATTACCTGTTCTCTTTTTACAGATGAAAATGAGGAACAAATTTCCCATTTCCTTCAACAACATTCTCATTTTTCTCCAATAGATATGCCAGCGCTTTGGCAGAAACATTTTAGTTTTTCTCCTGTGCAACCAGTTTTTTCAAATTATGGACTTACTTTGTCGCCAGCCACAACACAAACAGATGGGTTCTTTTTATCTGTGTTGCAAAAAAAACATTGATCCATATTTTTGCACTTTTTATCATAAACTTTACGAGAATAATCTTTTTCGTAAGAAAATAGGCTTGTGAAAAGAGAAAGATTAAATCATAACTCTCATGAGTTTTCTTTTACAATTGTTGATTGGTTTTCTATGAGCATATCACATCCAGACACTGTTCTTATTATTGACTTTGGTTCACAAGTTACACAACTTATTGCACGACGGGTACGAGCAATGGGGGTATATTGTGAAATTGCTCCTTTTCAATTGGCTTTAGAAGCTGTGCGCCGCATAAATCCTAAAGCTATTATTTTATCAGGGAGTCCTTATTCCGTTATTGATGAGGGCTCTCCGCGTGCTCCAATGGAAATTTTTGAGGCGGGTGTTCCGATTTTGGGTATTTGCTATGGTGAACAAGTCATGTGTGTTCAGCTTGGAGGAAAGGTTGAAGCTGGACATGAGCGTGAATTTGGGCGTGCTTTTTTGGAAGTTCAAGAAGAGAGTGCCCTTTTTGATGGAGTGTGGGAAAAAGGTTCTCGTTATCAAGTATGGATGAGCCATGGTGACCGTGTGGCAGCTTTACCAGAAGGTTTTCGTGTCATAGGAACCTCAAAAGGAGCTCCCTATGCGGCTATTGCGGATGAAAAAAGACATTTTTATGCGGTACAGTTTCATCCTGAAGTTATCCATACACCGGATGGTACAAAACTTTTGCAAAATTTTGTTCATAAGATCTCTGCTATTAAAGGCAATTGGTCAATGGCTTCTTATCGTGAGCAGGCAATTGCTACGATACGACAAAAAGTTGGGAAAAGTCGTGTGATTTGTGGTCTTTCAGGGGGAGTGGATTCATCTGTTGTAGCGGTACTCCTTCATGAAGCTATAGGAGATCAACTGACATGTATTTTGGTAGACCATGGGCTGATGCGCAAGAATGAAGCTGAAGAAGTTCTCACGCTCTTTCGTGATCATTATAATATAGAGCTTATTCACGTTAATGCTGCTGATGTGTTTCTTAATGCTTTAAAAGGTGAGACAGATCCAGAAAAAAAACGCAAAACAATTGGTCGCCTTTTTATTGAAGTTTTTGAAGAAGAAACGAAAAAAATAGGAGGTGCAGAGTTTTTAGCACAAGGAACACTTTATCCAGATGTTATTGAGAGTGTGTCTGCTATTGGTGAAACGGTAACCATTAAAAGCCATCATAATGTGGGTGGGCTACCAGAACAGATGAAGATGAAACTTGTAGAACCGTTGCGTGAGCTCTTTAAGGATGAGGTTCGCTCGCTAGGGCGAGAGTTAGGGCTACCGGAGCAGTTTATTGGTCGCCATCCTTTTCCAGGTCCCGGCCTTGCAATTCGGTGTCCAGGTGCTGTAACACGTGAAAAATTAGAAATTTTACGTGAAGCAGATGCTATTTATCTTGAGGAAATCCATAAAGCTGGTCTTTATGACGAAATTTGGCAAGCTTTTGCTGTTCTTCTTCCTGTTCAAACTGTTGGCGTGATGGGGGATGGTCGCACTTATGAATTTGTTTGTGCTCTTCGCGCCGTCACATCTGTAGATGGAATGACTGCTGATTTTTATCCTTATGATATGGCGTTTTTAAGTAAGACAGCAGCACGTATTATTAACGAAGTTAGAGGGATTAATCGTGTTGTATATGATGTAACCTCAAAGCCTCCTAGTACTATTGAATGGGAATAATTAAAATGAAGGATAAGTCTTTTAAGAATAAAATATGACTGAGGGTTTGATATTCGAAAAGTGTAGAAAAAATCATTTAAAAATGATTGTGTATTTTCATATGATATAAGCTTTTATCTGGCAATCTGTACGTCAATATCGTTTAAAATTGAGAAGTGTGGGATTTTGCATGTCTGAGAAAAAAATTGTTGCACACCGTGGAGGAGCTCATCTTTATCCTGAAAATACCATTTCGGCATTTAATAATGCTATAGCGTTAGGTGTTGATGAAGTTGAATGCGACGTTCATTTGCTGAAAAGCGGTGAAGTGGTTGTCTTTCATGACTTCCGTCTAGACCAATTGGTTGGAAAAAAGGGGTATATTCACGACATTGATAATGAAACACGCAAACAACTCTGCGTAAAAGGAAGCCAAGAAGCACCTCCCTTATTAGAAGAAGTGCTTGATCTTTTAGCACCAACGAATGTTGCATTGCATCTTGAAATCAAGACATGCGGTGAAGTGGAGCGCGAAACAATATTATCCCAAAAAGCGCTTGCGCTAATAAAAAGCCGAAATTTATCAGAACGGGTTTCTGCAATTAGTTTTGATCCTTTTATCCTTCGTCCTTTTATTGAAGCAGGAATACCATCTGGTCCATGTGTTGATAATTTTGAAGGTGATATGTACCGTCATTTTTCTGAATGGAAGCAATTAGGTTATTCTGATCTAAGTTTAGATGGCTCTATTGTTTCACAGAACTTTATTGAATCTGCTCTTGAGGCTGGTTTTACTGTAGGGGTATGGACAATTAATGGAAAAGCTCGGTTATCATATTGGCTTGATATGCCTGTACATTATATTACGACAGATCAACCTGATCTCGCATTACAATTGTGTGCACAAAGGTAAAAATACATCAACACAAAAGGAACTATATATCTTCATAAAGTTAGCGTAATGAAAGAAGAAAAATTATCTAATATATAACAATAATACATTGATTATAATCATAATTAATATTTTACTCATGTGAGTAAGAGACCTTAATACGTAAGATTCTCTTATTTAAAATATTTTTACAATGAATCAATCAAAATCATTCGTTTGAACATTACAAGCAGGGTTGGAGTGTGGATAAAAAATGATTGAGAAAAGAATAAAAATATTCATTTAACATATTTCAAATGCAAGGCTTGTTTAAGCATTAGGGTCGCACATGATGATGTCGTTTTGCACTTTTATGAAGTGTAAAAATGATGGCATACAAAAAGTCTTATATACTTTAATGGAGAGGCTTTAGGGCTTATTTTATAGGTTCTATCATGAAATGTAGATGTATTGAAAGATTTTTTAACAGCATGGAAATTGGTCATACAGTGTCATTTTGTTTTGCGTGAGGGGTGTGACCTTGTTACAGGGAAAGAGACTATTAAGCGCTTCAAAATGATTTTCTTAATTTTAAAAAAATTCTATTTGTCTCTTCTTTAAATTCAGTAGCAGCATCGTGTTAAAGTTATAAGCCGAAAGTTATAAGACAAATAATAAAAGAATAAACAATTCTTTTTAAAAAAGTAAATCCAGATATTAAAATAGTCATTGAATGATATTTACGATCCATATCTTTTTACCAAGTGACTTTGCTTATTTAAGCCATCTCACTTTTTTCAGATAGTTACAAACGCGTATTTCGTGAATACATAAGAAAGCTTATAAAAGAAAATAAATAAATTTAAACAAATTCATTTGACCTTTAAGTGGTTCCTGTTTAAATGAGAGAATATGTTTCTGAAATAAAACAGTCATAGCATGTTCATGTGTAATACTATAAATTTAGGGGTAGTTTGTATTCCATCACTTCAGAAAGGGTGAAGCATGAGTCGTTTTTATCTTTCCATAGCGGCCACGGTTGCTATCATAATGTCCACAGCGGGGATGACAGAAAGTTTTGCACAGACAAAAATCAGCTTTTGGCATTCTATGAGTGGTGAATTAGGAAAGCAAACTGAAAGTCTCATTAACGATTTTAATGCAAGTCAATCTGAGTATAAAGTTGTTTCTTCATTTCGCGGTGAATATGAAGAGGGATTGATTTCACTCATTGCAGCATTTCGTGGAAAGAAACAGCCAGTACTTGCTCAAATTTATGACGTTGGTACTGGAACTATGATGGCTGCAAAAGGCGCAATCTACCCATTTTATCAACTTATGGCTGATACAAAACAAGAATTTGATCCTACAGATTATTTCCCTGCTATTAGTGGTTATTACTCCGATGAACAGGGACGTATCGTCTCTATGCCATTTAATATTTCAACACCCATCCTTTATTATAACAAAGATATCTTTAAAAAAGCAGGGCTTGATCCAGAACAGCCTCCTAGAACATGGCAAGATATAGAAAACTTTTCCAAGAAAATTCTTGAGACTAAAGCGGCGACTTGTGGTTTTACAATGGCTTATGCCGCTCAATGGATTGGTATAGAAAATTTTTCAGCGTTGCATAATGTTCCTTTTGGAACGAAGGAAAATGGCTTCAAAGGACTTGATTCAGAACTTACATTTAATGGACCTTTACAAGTGCGTATGTGGACTGACCTGAAAAAGTGGTCTGATCAAGGTATTTTCCGTTACGGTGGTCCAGCAGGTGCATTAGATTCAACACCAATGTTTATGGCACAAAATTGTGCAATTTTTATGCAATCTTCAGGATCACATGCTGGGATTGTTTCTGAAGCGCAGTTTAATGTGGGGGTTGGTATGCTACCGTACTATAAGGATACAGAAGGAGCACCACAAAATTCAGTTATTGGGGGAGCTTCTATTTGGGCGTTTAAGGGACATACTCCAAAGGAATATGCAGGGGCAGCCGCTTTTCTTAAATTTCTTTCAAAAACAGAAAATCAAGCAAAATGGCATCAGGAAACAGGTTATCTCCCAACCACAAAAGCGACTTATGAATTGAGCAAAAAACAACATTTCTATGAAAAAACGCCAGGTGCGGATATAGCTATCAAACAGATTAATCTTAATCCACCAACAGTTAACTCAAAAGGGATAAGATTTGGTAATTTACCACAAATTCGTGCCATTCTTGATCAAGAGTTGGAAGCTGTTCTTAGTGGTTCAAAAACGCCGAAAGATGGTTTAGATGAGACCGTTGAACGTGGAAATAAACTCTTGCGTGAATTTGAAAGATCTAATCATTAATTTCGTTTTATTGTTAAACATTAAAGACTCAACAAAAACGGTTGAGTCCTTTTTGTTTACTTTTTTAAAGTCTCTACATTTAAAGAGCCCTACGAATGCAAGAAAAACATGCATATTTTAAAAATAGTCTACTTTCTTACGGATTGCTTTTTCCTCAGCTTCTTGTGACTTTTTTGTTTTTCTTTTGGCCTGCTGCCCAAGCAATAAAATCATCTTTTGAGCGTGAAGACCCTTTTGGCTTTACAACAACCTTTATTGGTTTTGAGAATTATCTAACCGTTCTTTCTGATCCTACTTATCGGCAATCGCTTCTTACAACCGCAGTATTTTCCATCTCAGTTACTGTCGCTTCAATGACAATATCACTTCTCTTAGCTGTCTGTGTTGATCGTGTCATACGTGCAAAAAAGGCTTATACAATGCTTTTGCTCTGGCCCTATGCTGTTGCTCCAGTATTGGCAGGTATATTGTGGCTGTTTATCTTTCATCCCACCATCGGAATTATCCCTTTTTTTCTCGAGAAAATAGGGGTGCTATGGAATTATCGTATTAATGGCACTCAAGCAATGATTCTTATTGTCATTGCGGCTAGTTGGAAACAAATTTCTTATAATTTTCTCTTTTTTCTTACAGGTCTTCAGTCTGTTCCGCGTTCTCAAATAGAAGCAGCCGCCATTGATGGTGCTGGTCCCTTTAAACGATTTTGGACAGTGGTTTTCCCGCAAATTTCACCAACGACGTTTTTCCTTCTTATTGTCAATGTCAATTATGTTATGTTTGATACTTTTGGTATTATTGATAATACAACTTCTGGAGGTCCTGCGCGTGCAACGAGCATCCTCGTCTATAAAGTATATGACGATGGCTTTAGAAATCAAATAATCGGTGCATCAGCAGCACAATCAACAATATTGATGTTGATGGTTATTGTCTTAACGTTTATCCAGTTTCGCTGGATTGAGCGCCGTGTACAATATTAGGAAACAAATTATGGTTGAAAATCGCCCTGTTTTGAAATTTCTAACCCATATTATTCTCATTGTTGGTATTATCATTATTTGCTTTCCAGTTTATGTTGCTATCATTGCATCAACTCATAGTTCAGCAGCATTTAACTCAGGAACACTTCCTCTTTTGCCTGGGAAATATGCTCTGGAAAATTATAAAACAATCTTTGGTGATGGCCTTGCACAGCTGGGTTTGCCCAACCTCTGGCCACTCTTAATGAATTCATTCATTATGGCTCTTGGGATTAGCGTTGGAAAAATTATTATTTCACTTTTGTCTGCTTATGCAATTATTTACATGCGCTTTCCCTTCCGAAAAACTGCTTTTGTTCTTATTTTTGTTACATTGATGCTCCCTGTCGAAGTTCGTATTCTTCCAACCTATGAGATTGTTGCAAAATTGGGGATGGTCAACACCTATAGTGGAATGATTATTCCACTTATTGCATCTGCAACCGCTACATTTTTATTTCGCCAGTTTTTTTTGACTGTTCCAGATGAACTCTTAGAGGCGGCACGTGTTGATGGTGCAGGTCCAGTTAAATTTTTTAAGGATATTCTTCTTCCTCTTAGTAAAAGCAATATCGCTGCTTTATTTATCATTATGTTCATTTATGGATGGATACAATATCTCTGGCCTCTTATCATCACAACGGATCAAAATCATCAAACGATCCTTATTATTTTAAAACAGCTTATTGTCGAATCACTTCAACATGATCCTCAATGGAATATACTCATGGCAGTATCGGTTGTTGCCATGGTTCCTCCTGTTCTTGTTGTTATCTTCATGCAGCGGCTTTTTATCAAAGGCCTTATTGAAACGGAGAAGTAATTGTGGCCATAATCCAGTTATCAAATATAAAAAAACAGTATGACAACGGCATTCTGGTCATTGATGATTTAAACTTAACTGTTGCCGATAAAGAACTTCTTGTTCTTGTCGGTCCTTCAGGGTGCGGAAAATCGACCTTATTACGTATTATAGCAGGACTTGAACAAGTTACCTCAGGTGAATTATGCATTGATAACGAATGTATCAATGATCGTGAACCAGCTGATCGTGATATCGCTATGGTTTTTCAAAATTATGCCCTTTATCCCCATATGACAGTTCGTGGAAACTTAGAATATGGTCTTAAAAATCGTAAAACTCCTAAAGAAGAAATTAAAAAACGTATCGCACATGCTGCAAAGCTTTTGGAAATAGAACCATTTCTTGATCGTAAACCACGACAATTATCAGGAGGACAACGTCAGCGTGTTGCAATGGGGCGTGTGATTGTACGTCAACCCCGTGTTTTTCTCTTTGATGAACCTCTTTCAAATCTTGATGCAAAATTACGGGCGCAAATGTGTATTGAAATAAAAACACTACAGCGTTCATTAGGAACAACGAGCCTCTATGTTACCCATGATCAACTAGAAGCTATGACATTAGCTGATAGAATAGTCGTTTTGAATAAAGGAGCTATCGAGCAAATTGGAACACCAATGGAAATTTACGATACTCCAGCAACAACATTTGTTGCTGATTTTATTGGTTCTCCTCCTATGAATTTTCTTGATCGCCATGTCTTAGAACAACATTTAGGGCATTCATTTTCTTATGGTGAAGAAACTGATCTTTTAGCATTCAGACCTGAAATAATCTTATTGGGCCAACATCCAGATAAAGGGCCTGTCTTTCACACAAAAATTGAGCTTATCAAGCTTATTGGAACAGGTTGCCATGTTTTAACGCGTTGGAATGGTATCATCTTTACGATTGAAATAAAAGAACGCTTGACACACGACTATGGTCAAAAACTAAGTTTCACTGTTGCTCATCAGAATTTTCATACTTTTAATAAAAACACAGGAAAGCGCACAAATAATAAGTAAGCATTAATTGATGTGATACGACTCTCTTTTATGCTGCGTCATGATAATGTTGTATTTTGACTTTCTCGATTACATTCACAAAATCAGAGTATAACCGATGAGATTAAAAATAAAATTTTAAAAGTTTTGGTAATGGTTCATTGTCACATGATGTTGAGAATATTCGAAACGCTCATATAATGAAATCTTGCACTTTTATGGTCTATAAGAAGAATATTATTTTCAAACATCAAACATAATAAAGTTCTTTTCATTGTAGAAAAACATCAAGAGATAATAACCATTTATTAACCATATTTCTTCTCATTTAGAAAGGTACTTTATCAATAAAAAACAATCTATTATTATCTATTTCCTGATGTAATAATTTATGTATCTTATAAAGAATGAATAAGAAAAATAGAGAGAGAAAATTATTCATAGATGATGGCACTATGCACCTTATATCTTAACTTTGATCCATTTTAGCATCTATAGGGTATAAATTTTTTCTGTAAAATCAACTTTGTTTTATATCATTGTCACCAATCATGAGGATTGAGTATTATTGGTAACATAATCATAGATCTATGATTTTATGAATTTTTTTCTTCTCTCTTTCGTAGAAGATTTTTTAAGGTTTCGTGATAGCATCAATGATGGTATTTACATTATGTTCCATCATATCGAGATAAGTTGCTGCAGGGCCATTTTTGTTTGACAATGCATCAGAATAAAGTGTTCCACCAATTGTTAAACCTGTTTCTTTTGCAATCTGTTTTATGAGACGGGGATTAGAGATATTTTCAACGAATAGGGCAGCTGCTTTATTCGCTTTAATTTGTTTTATAAGTTTAGCAACATCGGCTGCGGTTGCTTCAGCTTCTGTTGAAGCACTTTGAGGGGCAAGGATAGTAAAACCATATTCCTTGGCAAAATAGCCAAACGCGTCATGAGATGTGATAATGATACGTTTATCTTTAGGAATGGCAGCAATTTTTGTTTTCAGGGTATCTTGTGCTATTTTAAGTTTTTGGATGTAGGTTTCGGCATTTTTTTTGTAGCTGGTACAGGATTGTGGATCGATTTTACAAAAAGCAGCAGCGATATTCTTCACATAGATTTTGACATTGGGAATTGTTTGCCAAGCGTGTGGATCAATAACGCTGTGGTGGTGATGGGCATTATGTTCTTGATTTTTCATTTTGAGGGAAGGAATGTTAGCGCTAACTTCGACAAGAAGTGCTTTTGTCCCACTTGCTGTAATGAGGCGATCAATAAATCCTTCTAAATGAAGCCCGTTGATGAAAATAATTTGAGCATTTCTAAGAGCCTGAGCATCATGGGGGGTAGGTTCATAAGTGTGGGTATTCGCATTTGGACCTACAAAAGTGGTCATAGAGATATGGTTGTCTCCTACATTTTTTACGAGATCTGCGAGAATAGAAAAGCTCGCAACAACTTTGATTTTATTGTGTGCAGAAGCAGAAAATGGAGAAAGGGCAAGCAATAAAGCTCCAAGAAGAACAAATTTTTGAGCAAACTTAGGCACATTTTTTTCCTTAAAGTGAGGAGGTATAAAAGAGGTGGGGAAACCATGTTACAATAAAGCCACGTGGACTTATCAAACAGGAAACAAGATAAATAAATCCTGCGGCAATGATAATAGCAGGGCCGGAGGGAAGTGAAAGATGAAAAGAAAGCAGGAGACCACATACGCTAGAAATGATTCCAAAAAGAGTGGAAAGCGCGCAAATAGGGCCTAGCCGTGAAAACCAAAAACGGGCTGTAATGGCTGGAATCATCATAATACCAACGGAAAGTAATGTTCCTAGTGATTGAAAGCCTCCAACCAGATTCAACACCACAAGTCCAAGCAATGAAATATGAATATATTTACTCAATGGAGAGAGTGATTTAAAAAAGAGGGGATCAAAGCTTTCTAAAACGAGTGCACGCCAAAAAATACAAAGGCTGCAGAGTGTAATCAGCATTATAGTAGCGATTAACCAAAGGGCTTGTGCATCAAGTGCAAGAACCGATCCGAATAAGAGATGAAGCAGCTCAATTGTTGAGTCTTTCAGTGAGATAATAATAACACCTGCTGCGAGTGCAATAAGATAAAAGACGGTCATGGATGCATCTTCTTTCTGAAAGCTGTTTCGTGAAATCAAAATGGTTGCTAAAGCAACAATAAGACCAGCGAAGATGCCACCAAGTGTCATAGATATGAGGGAAAAACCACAAATCAGAAAAGCAATTGCAACACCAGGAAGAATGGCATGAGAGATAGCATCTCCTGTCAAGCTCATTCCACGGAGCATCAAAAATACACCAACAGGACAAGCGCTAATAGACAGAAAAATAGAACCGATAAGGGCGTTTTGCATAAATTGGAAATCAACAAAGGGGGCAAGAAAAAATGTATACACGTCTTATAACCTAAGAAAGAGAGGATCATTGATGAGAAGATTTTGTTTTTGTGCGCTAATAGGAAAAGAATTGGATGTGAGAGGTGGCATAACGTGATGAAGGGTGTTGTTTAAAAACTGTGTTGTTTCTCCATAAAAGGCGTTTTGTTGATCAATTTGAATCATTTGGGGGAAAAATTCTTGCACGATGAGAGGGTTATGGAGTGCTGTGAGAATTGTGCGTCCTTGCTGTTGCCAGTATGTGATCAGAGCAAGAAGGTCTTTTTGGGTATTATGATCTACACCATTGAAAGGTTCATCAAGTAAAATAATATTGGCATCTTGTACAATGATACGTGCAAAAAGAGCGCGTTGTAATTGCCCGCCTGATAATGTTTCAAGCGAACGGGGTGCGAGTTCTGTAAGCCCAACCATTTTAAGAGCATTTTGAATCTTAGAATCATAAGGGCGCTGATTCTTCCATAATCCACAAAAAGACCACAGTCCTGTTTTTACAAGCGTTTTCACATCAATTGGAAATGTTTTATCCACATCACATTGCTGAGCAAGATAAGCAATGCGGCTTTTTTTTGGTTTTGTAATTTTTCCTTTAAGAGGTTTAATCAATCCGGCGATGGCTTTTAGCAGTGTCGATTTTCCAGCGCCATTATCACCTGTTATTGCAACCAATGAACCAGCTTTTAACTTTGCTGAAAAGTTCTTTATTGCTATTCTATTCCTATAGCCTAATGTTGTCTTATTGAAGTACAGATCCATATTTTTTACCATCGTTACTTATTATTTTGGAAACTATGTAATAATATAACGTTTGTCAACAAAATGTTATATTATTACATAGTTTTGAGTACTGAAAATTTTAGTGGGAAGATCGTGGAAAATTAAAAATAATAATTGAATTCACCTTGACGAAAGAGAGAGAGTATATACTATATATAGTATCAAAATGATTGGTGATTCTAAATAAGCACAAGAGAGGGTGTTAGTGTGTTTCGTTTGGTATCTAAGTTATTTCCATTATTGTAAAGAGTTTATTGGCCAAAGGTATAGCAGTATTTTTACTGAAGGGTCTCTTTTGGAAGGATTTCCTTTCGTTTTTGTAATTGATTTTTGCCGTAAAAGAGCAAACAGAGCTCTTGAAAAACGGTAGTTTAGAACATTAGTTTTTTAGACAGCAGGAGGGAATTGTAATGCAAGCAAAAGATTGTTTTATAACTAGGGGGCTTTGCCATTTAAGTTGTAGAATAATCGCTTATTCTCATCATAGTTTTTGAAGTTATTTGATGAGGAATTCTGTTATGTTCAGGAAGCTGTGTATTATTTAAAAATAACCACATGTTTTGCGTACAATTTCTATTTTTTGTTATTCTTGAGTACCTATAAAATTATTAGATTGACCTTTCAGGGTTGATTGTTTGGAATTGTGAAAGTTGAAGAAAATGTCGATCACTATTTATAGCAAACCATCTTGTGTCCAATGTGATGCTACACGCCGCGCTTTTGATGCAAAAGGCATTCATTATCGTGTTGTTGATATTTCTTGTGATGAACAAGCATACAGTTTTGTTCAATCTCTGGGGTATCGTCAGGTTCCTGTCGTTGTTTGTGGTGAAAATCATTGGTCTGGTTTTAGACCAGATATGATTAGTGGTCTTTGTGCTTAATGGGGCTTATTGTTTATTATTCGAGTGCAACGGGTAATACAGAACATTTTGTCTCGCAGCTTGGGCAACGACTCTTCAAAATTGATAAAAAAAAGCCTTCTGCATTGGTTGGTGAACCTTATGTATTGGTTGTTCCTACATATGCAGATGGCGAAGGAAGAGGGGCCGTGCCGAAAGCCGTTGTCCAGTTTCTTAATGAAGCTGAGAACCGAAAATTAATTCGTGGTGTTATTGGCGGTGGGAATCGTAATTTTGGTCGCTATTATAATCTAGCAAGTAAAATTATTGCTGAAAAATGTTGTGTACCTTGCCTTTATCGTTTTGAGCTGCGTGGAACTGATGAAGACGTTATTTATGTAAAAAAGGGATTGGAAAGATTTTGGAAACAATTGGTATAGGACAATCGCAGAAATCGGATCAGATTACTGATTATCATGCGTTGAATGCGATGCTTAATCTTTATGATGAAAATGGTCATATTCAATTTGATATGGATCGGCTTGCTGCGCGGCAATATTTTCTTCAGCATGTTAATCAAAATACAGTTTTTTTTCATAACCTGAAGGAAAAAATAGATTACTTAATAGAAGAAGGTTATTATGAAAAAGCTTTATTTGAGCTTTATGATTTTTCTTTTATTAAAAAGCTTTTTAAACGTGCTTATGCATTTAAGTTTCGTTTTCCTACCTTTTTAGGCGCATTTAAGTATTATACCAGCTATACACTGAAAACTTTTGATGGGAAACGTTATCTTGAACGTTATGAAGATCGCGTCTGTCTTGTAGCTTTATATTTGGCACAAGGGAATAAAGCTCTTGCTGAAAGTTTTGTGGATGAAATTATTACAGGACGTTTTCAACCGGCAACACCGACATTTTTAAATGCTGGGAAAAAACAACGAGGTGAATTGGTTTCGTGTTTTTTGCTACGTGTTGAAGATAATATGGAATCGATAGGTCGTTCGGTTAATTCGGCTTTGCAGCTTTCAAAACGTGGTGGAGGTGTAGCGCTTTGTTTAACGAATTTGCGGGAAGCAGGGGCGCCAATTAAGCAAATAGAAAATCAGTCCTCAGGTGTTTTACCGGTGATGAAACTCTTAGAAGATTCTTTTTCTTACGCCAATCAGCTTGGGGCACGACAGGGGGCTGGAGCTGTTTATTTGCATGCTCATCATTTAGATATTATGAAGTTTTTGGATACAAAGCGTGAAAATGCTGATGAAAAAGTTAGAATTAAAACGCTTTCGCTTGGTGTCGTTATTCCTGATATTACTTTTGAGCTTGCACGGAATAATGAGGATATGTATCTCTTCTCATCGTATGACATCGAGCGTGTGACAGGTAAGCCCTTTAGCGATATTTCTTTAACGGAGCATTATCGTTCTTTTGTTGATAATGCAAAGATTCGTAAAAAGAAAATAAATGCACGCGTTTTTTTCCAGACATTAGCGGAAATTCAATTTGAGTCCGGTTATCCCTATATTTTATTTGAGGATACTGCTAATCGATCGAATCCGATAGCTGGGCGCATAAGTATGAGCAATTTATGTTCAGAAATTTTGCAGGTGAGTGAGGCGAGTGAACTGGAGACAGATTTAACTTATCGCACGATTGGAAGTGATATATCCTGCAATCTTGGATCCATGAATATTGCCAATGCAATGGAAAGTCCTGATTTTGGACAGACCGTGGAATCTGCTGTTCGTGCTCTTACTGCTGTTTCGGATATGAGCAATATTGCTTGTGTGCCTTCCATTGCGAAAGGCAATACTGAAAGTCATGCGATTGGTTTGGGACAAATGAATTTGCATGGGTTTCTAGCGCGTGAGCAGATCTATTATGGGTCTCCAGAAGCGATTGATTTTACCAATATCTATTTTTATATTGTGACATATCACGCCATACGGGCTTCCAATTTAATTGCGCACGAACGTCAAGAAATGTTTGCAGGGTTTGAAAAATCAGCTTATGCAGATGGACGTTTTTTCGAAAAATATATTGAAAAAGAATGGAAACCGCAATTTCCGCTTGTGCAAGAGCTTTTTGCACGGAATAATATTGTTATTCCAGATCAAAAGGATTGGCAGGAACTCAAAAAATTAGTTATTGAGTATGGGCTTTATAACCGCAATTTGCAGGCAGTTCCACCTACGGGATCTATTTCCTATATTAATCATGCCACTTCTTCCATTCATCCAATTGCTTCAAAAATTGAAATTCGCAAAGAAGGAAAAATTGGGCGCGTTTATTATCCCGCTCCTTATATGGATAATACGAATTTGAATTTTTACCAAGATGCTTATGAGATTGGTCCTGAAAAAATTATAGATACCTATGCTGCTGCAACACAGCATGTTGATCAAGGTCTTTCATTAACATTATTTTTTCCTGATACAGCGACCACACGTGATATTAACCGCGCACAAATTTATGCTTGGAAAAAGGGTATCAAGAGTATTTACTATGTACGATTACGGCAAGTAGCATTAAGTGGAACAGAAGTTGATGGCTGTGTTTCGTGCAGTTTATAGGAGATCATCATATGACAAAGATTACAACCAAAAATCCTGTTGTGTGTGCTGTTAATTGGAATAGATTACATGATGAGAAAGATCTTGAAGTATGGAACCGCTTAACTGGGAATTTTTGGTTACCTGAGAAAGTTCCACTTTCCAATGATATTCCCTCATGGTCAAGCTTAACGGATGAAGAACGCAAGCTAACGATTCGTGTTTTTACAGGACTAACGCTTCTCGATACAATTCAAAACACTGTAGGAGCCATTTCGCTTCTGGCTGATGCGATAACAGAGCATGAGGAGGCAGTTTTGACGAATATTGCCTTCATGGAAGCGGTTCATGCACGTTCTTATTCCTCTATTTTTTCAACCCTTTGTTCGACGGTAGAAGTTGATGATGCGTTTAGATGGTCAGAAGAAAATATTCATTTGCAGAAAAAGGCTAGATTAGTACTTGAGCGTTATGAAGCAAATGATCCACTTAAGAAAAAAATTGCTTCGACTTTGCTGGAAAGCTTTTTATTTTATTCTGGTTTTTATTTGCCCATGTATTGGGCCAGTCGCGCTAAGTTGACCAATACAGCAGATCTTATTCGACTAATCATTCGTGATGAAGCAGTCCATGGTTATTATATAGGTTATAAATTCCAATTGGGCTTTGCAAAGCTTGATGAAGCCAAAAGACAAGAAATTAAAGATTTTGCTTTTAACCTGCTCTTTGATCTTTATAACATCGAGTGCAAATATACTGAAGATCTTTATGATGCGCTTGGATTGACAGAAGATGTTAAAATTTTTCTTCATTATAACGCTAACAAGGCTTTAATGAATTTAGGTTTTGAAGCTCTTTTCCCCCCTGAGGTTTGTCGTGTTAATCCCGCTATTTTGGCAGCTTTATCACCAAACTCTGACGAAAATCATGACTTTTTTTCAGGGGCAGGTTCTTCTTATGTCATTGGCAAGGCGGTTGCTACTACGGATGATGATTGGGAATTTTAATGTTTGCATGCAAATAGAAGTGCGCGGGGTATTCCACTGAGGTCTTTGCGCATTTCTAAACATTGAAAGCCATTTGTTTCAAACAAATTGCATACTTCTTTTTCTTGAGAGTAACCAATTTCAACAGCGATAGTGCCGTTTTCTTTTAAGTAGTTGGCTGCTTCATGGGCGAGCTTTCGATAAAAATCAAGACCATCTTTTCCACCGACAAGAGCGCGCAATGGATCATGTAAGCGCACTTCTTTTGCAAGTTTTTTGATATCTTTTGCGGGAATATAAGGTGGATTGGAAACAATAAAATCAAAGTGACCAGTGACAGAATCAAACCAATCGCTAAGAAGAGGTGTGAAGCGATGTATTACTTCAGCATTTTTTGCATTTTTTGTCGCTGTTTTAAGGGCATCTTCAGAAATATCGACAGCGACTGCATAGGATTGTGGAATTTGTTTAAGAATGGCAATGGCAATGGCGCCACTTCCTGTCCCCATATCAAGGAGTGTTATTTTTCTCGAGTTTTTGATCTGTTTTTGGAGAAAAGGGAGAACAAGATCTATCAGCGTTTCTGTATCAGGGCGAGGTTCTAACGTCTCTTGAGACAACGTAAAAGATATACCATAAAATTCTCGTGCTCCTATAATACGGTAAATGGGTTCGCCTGCAATACGGCGTTGTAAAGCCTGTTCTATTTGTATAATATGCTCAGAAGATAGATGCATATCTGGTTTAGAAATTCTTTCAGCAGCATTTATTCCTGTTATCCATTCAACGAGTATTCTCGCATCGAGATCGGCTTCAGCAATCCCTTTCGTGCGCAATTTTTCTTGCATTTGTTGGATAACATTCTTGAAAGAATATTTGCTCAATTATTGTCCATTTCCATCAGCAGTGCTGTTTGGTGATCTGAGATGAGTGCATGAATAAGCTCATCAAGATCTCCTTCCAAAATGCGATCAAGCTTATACAGGGTCAGATTAATACGGTGATCCGTGATGCGTCCTTGTGGAAAATTATAGGTACGAATGCGTTCTGAACGATCACCAGAACCAACTTGGCTCTTACGGGAAGCTGAACGTTCATTTTCCGCTTTTTGTCGTTCGATATCGAATAAGCGTGCCCGTAAAATTTGAAGGGCTCGTGCTCGGTTTTGATGTTGTGATTTTTCTGCTTGTACGACCATAATTCCTGTTGGAATATGCGTGATACGAACAGCTGAATCCGTTGTATTAACATGCTGTCCTCCTGCTCCAGATGCACGCATTGTGTCGATACGAATATCTTCAGGACGAATATCAATATCAATATCTTCAGCCTCTGGAAGTACAGCAACGGTAGCAGCAGATGTATGGATACGTCCACCTGTCTCTGTTTCAGGGATGCGTTGCACACGATGGACACCTGATTCATATTTCAATTTAGAAAAAACACCTTTTCCTGAAATGCTAGCAATAATCTCTTTATATCCGCCAACTTCCCCCTCACTGAGTGAAATAACTTCTACTTTCCAATGGTGAGCATGGGCATAACGTTCATACATGCGAAAAAGATCACCGGAAAAAAGTGCTGCTTCTGATCCACCCGTTCCTGCTCGAATTTCAATAATAGCGCTTTTTTCATCAGCAACATCTTTAGGCAAAAGCAGAATCTGGAGTTCTTTTTCAAATTGCTCTACTTTTTTATATAACGATGATAGCTCTTCCTGGGCAAGATTACGCATCTCTATATCTGTTTGTTTATCGTTAATAATCGTTTCTAATTCTGTAATCTCTTCGTAAAGAGCATTTAATGCGCGTATAGAGGTAATAACGGGTTGTAGTTCTGCATATTCAGAAGCTAATTTGACATATGTTTCAGCATTTGGATTCGTCGTCATTTGGCTTTCAATTATTTCAAAGCGCTTTTCAAGCTGTCTCATACGATCTTGTGGCAAAGAAACCATGATAATATTGGCCTAATTTTTCATAATACAATTTTTATAATATTTTGTTGCAATGATTTTTTGTTATAATATTGGCAATGAATTACTGTATAGCATCATACAAAGAGGGGTAATAAAGCAATTCTTTTTTTTTGCCAATGAAAACTATTATATTTTAAAGGTAAACTTTTATAAAATTTGATTTGCCTAAGGTATTTTATCTAATGATATATGATTACTTTTTTAAGAGTTTTTTTTTCCGTAAAGTTCAAGGCGGTGATGAATAATATCATAGCCAAGAGATTTTGCAATTTCCTCTTGCAGCTTTTCAATAACATCAGAATGAAACTCGATAACTTGTCCTGTTTCTATATCAATGAGATGATCATGATGTTGCCCATCTGCTTGCTCAAAACGAGATGGACCACCACTAAAGCTATGGCGATGAATTGTTCCATTTCCTTCTAATATTTTCATGGTTCGATAAACAGTTGAGAGTGAAATATTCGAATCTATTTTGTTTGCACGCTGAAAAATTTCAAATGCATTAGGATGATCATTTGTATCAGTCAAAATATCAAGAATAACTCGTCGTTGACGTGTTACTCTTAAACCAGCTGTGCGCAATTCTTGCTCATAATTTCGCTTTTTATTCATTTGCATAGTTTGCTTTTCAAACAAAGGCTCCATGACAGTGTTTGTATTTTTTCTCTGAACCGCAAGGACAACGCTCATTACGTCCAACTTTTCCCCATGTGGTTATATCGTTAGGGTCACGATCTTGTGGATTAACAAATCTATTTTCTTGTGATCGTGCCCATAAGGTGGGAGCATTTTCTTGACTTTGATCATTAAAGACAGAAGAAGCAGCATCAGTTTGCTCAGGCATGGCCGGCTCTGTGGGGTGTTGAATGATTTCAAAGCGCATAAGCTTAGAAGTGACAATTCGGCGCAAATTTTTCAACATACTTTGAAAGAGTTCAAATGATTCTGTCTTATATTCATTGAGCGGATCCCGCTGCGCATAACCACGAAAACCAACAACAGAACGCAAATGGTCTAAACTCACCAGATGTTCACGCCATAACGTATCAATAGTTTCGAGCAATACTGCTTTGTGAAAATAAGCCATAACTTCTGGAGAATATCGTTCAGTACGCTCATTTTCAAGTTTTGTAACAGCATCTGATACACGCTCTAGAATTTGCTCCTCGGCAATTCCATCTTCTTTTGCCCATTTTTCCACTGGAAGCTCAAGATTAAAGAGTTGTTGAAGCTCTTCTTCGAGAGTTTTTGCATCCCATTTTTCAGAATATGTCCCTGATGGAATATAAGCCTCTACTAGATCCTCTACGACTTCATTACGCATTTCAAGGATCATTTCTGATAAATCATCTGCATTCATGACCTCCATACGCTGTTCAAAAATAACCTTGCGTTGATCATTCATGACATCATCATATTTTAGCAGATTTTTACGAATTTCAAAGTTTCGTGCTTCGACCTTTTTTTGTGCTTTTTCAAGGGCTTTATTAATCCATGGATGGATAATAGCTTCATTTTCTTTCAATCCAAGTTTTTGCAGCATACCATCCATACGGTTAGAGCCAAAGATACGCATAAGATCATCTTGAAGAGAGAGAAAGAATTTTGAGCGACCAGGATCGCCTTGGCGACCAGAACGTCCACGAAGCTGGTTATCAATACGACGGCTTTCATGACGTTCAGTAGCGATAACGTAAAGCCCTCCAGCCGCTAAAGCTTTTTCTTTAAGCTTCTGAACATCTTTTTTTATTTCTTCAATTTTAGCTGTCCGCTCTGGACCTTCTGGGATATCCTGTAACTCTTGTCGGATGCGCATTTCAACATTACCACCAAGCTGTATATCCGTACCGCGTCCTGCCATGTTGGTTGCAATGGTGAGAGCTCTAGGAACTCCTGCTTGCGCAATGATATATGCTTCTTGTTCGTGATAGCGAGCATTTAAGACTCTAAAATCGGTAATGCCTTCTTTTCGCAAACGCTCTGCCAATTGTTCTGACTTTTCAATAGAGGTTGTTCCAACAAGAATAGGCTGTTCTTTTTCGTGAGCTTGACGGATATCACGCACAATTGCCCGATATTTCTCTTCTGCTGTTCGATAAATCTCATCATCTTCATCAATACGTTGTATTGGCAAATTTGTAGGGATTTCGACAACGTCAAGACCATAAATATTTCTGAATTCTTCGGCTTCTGTTGTTGCAGTTCCAGTCATGCCAGATAATTTCCTATACATACGGAAGTAATTTTGGAAAGTGATGGAAGCAAGTGTCTGGTTTTCTGGTTGAATAACAACATGCTCTTTAGCTTCTAACGCTTGATGAAGTCCTTCAGAATAACGCCGCCCAGGCATCATTCGCCCTGTAAATTCGTCAATAATAACGATTTCATCATTGCGAACAATATAATCTTTATCGCGAGCAAACAGTTTATGAGCTTTTAGAGCATTATTGACATGATGAACGATAGCGACATTTTCTATGTCATAAAGACTCTCACCTTTAAGATGCCCAGCTTGTTCGAGCATTTTTTCAATTTTTTCAGTACCAACTTCGGTAAAGGTCGTTGTTTTTTGTTTTTCGTCTATTTCATAGTCTTCTGGAGTTAAGGCAGGAATAAATGTATCAATAAGGTTATAGAAGTCAGTACGATCTTCTAGAGGACCAGAAATAATAAGGGGGGTACGGGCTTCATCAATAAGAATCGAATCAACTTCATCAACAATTGCGTAATGATGTCCACGTTGGACCATTTGACTATGATCGAAAGCCATATTATCACGCAAATAATCAAAACCTAGTTCATTATTTGTGGCATAGGTGATGTCGCATGCATAGGCCTCTCGGCGGGCATCACTATCAAGATCATGAAGAATCACGCCTGTTGTAAGCCCTAGAAAACTAAAAATTTTCCCCATTGTTTCAGCATCACGACTGGCGAGATAATCGTTTACTGTCACAACATGAACGCCTTTACCTTCCAATGCATTGAGATAAATTGGTAGAGTTGCCATTAATGTTTTACCTTCACCAGTACGCATTTCAGCTATGCCGCAGTCGTGAAGGACCATTCCACCAATAAGTTGCACGTCAAAAGGACGCATGTCATAAACACGTTTTGCGGCTTCACGAACAGTCGCGAAAGCTTCCGGTAAGAGCAAATCAACACTTTCACCTTCACTAAGACGTTTACGAAAGGCATCTGTTTTTTGGTAAAGCTGCTCATCACTTAATTTTACGAATTGTTCTTCCAAAGCATTAATTTGTGCAACTTTTTGGCGGAGTGCTTTGAGATGTCGCTCATGAGCTGAACCAAAAAACTTACGGGCAAAAACACCTAAACTGACCATCTCTGGCCCTTTCTTTTAATTGTTGTCACTCTTGTTGGGTAATTCATACGCTCTCCCCATACTCTACATTTTCTTCAAATTATCTGATATCATTAGTGACATCATGAAATGCAGATGGTACCATTATACTTGCTGGTGTGCAATTTTTCACTCTAATTATAAAGTAGAGATAAGAGGCTAAGCGCTTTATGTCAACTTTAAGTATGCTATTTAACTGATACAATACAAAGTAATTTAAGATACAATATGTCATTTTTCTCTATTATCATGTTTTTCATCTGCATTAGATAGGATTGGAGAAACTGAGATAAAAGGATAATTTTATACTTTTTTAAAATAAAATTACTAATTTATTTCTCTATGTTTAAAGATTAAAGTGTTATGGTAAAGAAAATTGGAATCTTGAACCTGCCTTCATTTTTAAGGAGTATATTTATGAAATTTAACTTTATCACGCTTTTTTTAGCATCAACTTTATTGGCAAGTACAAGTTTAGGGGTGAGTGCTCAAGAAGGTTTGAATTCATCGTCGAGTGATTTAAAGACTTTAGAGAAAACTTCTGAAAAAGCCGTTTCTCCTTCTCATGTTATGGCGGTTATTGATGGGAAAAATATTACAGCAGGCCAATTGGATGATTTAGCGCTTGAAATAAATCCTAATTTAGCACGTTTTCCTGATGAACAACGCCGTATGATGGTTCTAAAAGCTTATTTAGATATGCAGGCCCTCGCAAAAGCAGCAAGAAGCAAAGGTCTTGATAAGACAGAAGCTTACGATAAACGTATGGCAGTCATGCGTGACAATGTTCTTCAACAACTTTATTTTAAACAGGCGATTGTTGATAAAATATCGGATACTGATTTGGAAGCTCTTTATAAGCAAGAAGTTGCTGCTTTACCTAAAGAGGATGAGGTTAAAGCGCGTCATATTTTGGTCAAAACGAGAAAAGAAGCAGAAGCTATCATTAAGCATTTAAATAAAGGCGAAAATTTTGAAGAGATTGCAAAGAAAAGTTCAACAGATGGTTCTGCTGCCGTTGGGGGTGATCTTGGTTATTTTAGCCATGGTCAAATGGTCAAGCCTTTTGAAGATGCCGCATTTGGTTTGAAAGTTGGCGAATACACAAAACAACCCGTTGAAAGTCCTTTTGGTTGGCATATTATTAAATTAGAAGATCGTCGTGTAAAACAACCGCCTGCATTTGATGATGTTAAAGAGATGTTGCGGACACAGCTAATAAAAAAGCGCTATCAAGAACTGATTGTTGATTTGCGTAGCAAGATAGATGTGAAATACCCTGATCCTAATGTTACAAAAATCATGGAATCGCTTCATCAAAATGGGACGCTACTTCCCGATGAAACATCTGATGAAGAAGATACGGAATAGCTAGGAAAAATAAGTAGATAGCCTCTTTAATAGATAATTTGCTAGGTTAGTTTTGTTCAAAAAGCCTAGCAGTTTTCTATGAGAGGTTATTGATCTGCAATCATTTCATTTTTTTATAGAAAGCATATTGTGGTTTTGAAAATCTCTCCTTTGTCGCCTCAAAAGATCCAAGAGCTTTCTCCATTATCTGGTGTACGGATAGCAACAGCTGAAGCTGGGATTAAATATAAAGATCGTACAGATCTTCTTTTCATCATATTCGATAAGCCAGTGAGTGTGGCCGGTGTTTTTACTCGTTCAAAATGTCCATCTGCACCTGTAGAGCATTGTCGTGCATCGCTTCCTCATGGGGTTGCAAGGGGTGTTGTTGTGAATTCTGGAAATGCAAATGCTTTTACAGGAAGCAAAGGAAAGCACACAACCGATGCAATTATTTGTGCAGCAGCGAACGCTTTAAAGGTTAGAGAAGATGAAATTTTTATAGCTTCTACGGGTGTTATTGGTGAGCCAATGGATGCATCGGGTATTGTCAATCTTTTACCAAGTATGACAGAGACAGCAGAAGAGGGAAATTGGTTGGAAGCTGCAAAAGCCATAATGACAACGGACACATTTCCAAAACTTGCGACGCGCACTTTTGACTGTGGGGGAGAGCGTGTTACCATTAATGGAATTGCAAAAGGTGCTGGTATGATTGCACCCGATATGGCGACAATGCTGTCATTTGTGGTTAGTGATGCTACCATTTCTTCGGATGCACTCCAATCCATGTTATTAGAGGCAGTTGAGGGTTCTTTCAATTCAATTACTGTTGATAGCGATACCTCAACTTCAGATACGCTTATGTTGTTTGCGACAGGGAAAGAACATGTTCCATGTCTTACAAGTAAATCTGATCCGCGTTATGGGGTTTTTGTGAAACAATTGAGTGCACTTCTGCATGAACTTGCACTACAAGTTGTTTGTGATGGTGAAGGTGCTCGTCATTTAATTGAGGTTAATGTGGTGGGTGCTACAACAAATAATGCAGCTAAAACTATTGCTTTATCAATTGCAAATTCACCGCTCGTAAAAACGGCTATTGCCGGTGAAGATGCGAATTGGGGGCGGGTCGTTATGGCAGTTGGGAAGGCCGGTGTTGAAGTCGATCGTGATCTATTGACGATTTGGTTTGGTGAGCATCGTGTGGCCGTGAATGGCGTACGAGATCCTGAGTATTGTGAAGAGACAATAGGTACTTATATGCAAGGTAAGCACATCACGATTCGTGTTGATATCGGTTTGGGTAAGAGTACGGCGACGGTTTGGTCTTGCGATTTAACAAAAGAGTACGTTATGATCAATAGCGATTACAGAAGTTAATGGATGCACTTTATATTTAACAGTTTATTATTTTTCAGAGCAAATGGGGTATGTGAGCTCTTTTAGGAGCAGAGGGGATATGATAGAAAAGTCAGTTATCTTTATGTTCCCTATTGGGGAGTGATATGTGTATGAAAAGTTCCATTCTTCTTGTTATTGCATGTGCACTGTTAGATCAGAATAATCGTGTTTTGCTTACACAGCGTCCTGAAGGAAAATCACTGGCTGGTTTATGGGAGTTCCCTGGTGGCAAGGTTGAGCAAGGTGAAACTCCGGAAGCATCATTAATTCGTGAACTAGAGGAAGAGCTTGGTATTTATGTTCAACCAAATAATTTACACCCTTTAACGTTTGCGAGCCATAGCTATAAAACATTTCATCTCTTAATGCCATTGTACCTTTGTGACCATTATGAGGGCGTTGCGCAAGGACGAGAAGGGCAAAATTTAGAATGGGTTTTTATTAATGATCTTGATAAATACCCTATGCCTGATGCTGATAAACCATTGGTTCAGGTATTGAAAAATCACCTTCTTTAATGTGTTATAAGAAGGAAATATTGTTTAAATATAAATTAATATATTGAGTTATAATGATAATTTATAATTTTTTTATGTTGCATGGGGAAGTCCAGAGTCGTAAAAATTTTTCTCATTTCAAGTCTGTTTTATGTTAAATTAATCAAAACCATTCTTTTGCACGTTCCAAGCGGGGAGATTCATGTGGATAAAATTATTTAAGAAAGAAATAAAATACGTGCTGAAAGAACACTCTCCAATAGCCAAGGGTTATCGCAACATTGAGAATTGGCAAAGTGTATAATGATGCCTTTGCACGCTTCATAAGCATAAAAATGGTGGTAGATAATGGATTTATACTTTTCGCGATTATTATTGAGAGATTGTCTTGGAGGCACCGAGAGATATTAGGAGTATTTATTTCATAAGATATCGATAATAGGAAAAATTTCAAAAAATGTTGCTTTTGATTAAGAGGGGCATATCGCTTACGTAATATAAAACGCCATTGTGTTGCATATTTGCGGGGTTGTTTAAAAGAGGCATCTCGCAATATTCCAAAGCCCATTTCGTGCCGGCACTCGTGAATGGTATAATGGTAAAGCTTTATAAGATAAAATCTATTGAGCGCCACTATCTTTACGCTTATGAAGGAGTAAGCTAGTTCCAATGTTAGTTACGATAGCTCTTGGCATTTGAGGGCATTCAGAAGGGATATTTTTCTTTTCGTAATCATTTTTACTTATACATCAATTCCGCTTGTGATGAACAGACAAGCGGCTTTGATTGATCCAACATAAAAACAGATTTGAAATAAAAAATCTTACGATATTTAGAATGCTTGACGCAGAGTGAATGATGGATAATTATCCTTATAAATCAATATATTGTAATAATAAAACATTCAATTAATTTTTTATAGGAGGCATGTATGAAGTTTCTTGAATTGGACGGCGTTTTGCGATGGGATATTGATTTTTTTTAGCGATACGCGTAATTGCTTTTTCCAAGGGCTCAATCATAACGTCCATAGAAAAACCATTTGCGTGAATAATATTTGCGTGATCAACCATAATAGCAACATGATCTTTCCAAAAAATTAAATCGCCTCGTTGAAGTTTATCAGTATCTGTAAGAGGACTGCCTATAGTTTCTTGCTGCATATCGGTGTCACGTAAAACTATTTGATCGGTCATCATCATAGAGAGCTGAATGAGTCCCGAACAATCAATTCCAAAACCGCTGACACCACCCCAAAGATAAGGTGTACGGATAAAGGTTTCTGCAACTGTGACATAATCTTCATATACGCGTCCAATGGGGTTGAGATGACTCGTAATGATTGCTGTTCCATTTTCAAGAATAGAATACATTGTGTCACGGACTTCAATTTCATCAACAACACTGACTTTGCTTCCCATAGATAATGGGGATACTATTGGTCCACGTAAGTCAGCGTGTAAATATTTAAATGTGCGTGGTACTGAAACCACATGCGTTTGTTTTATGGTTGATGTACAAAGAACTTTTGTATCAATATAACCGACATAACCATCTTTGAGTGATTGTCCCCACGACAATGTTTTCCCTTGTTCAAAAATGAGAAGTTCTTCTCCCAATAAGCATTCTGTTTGTCTTTCACTTTTTTTACTATTTTCTTTAAAAAGTCCAGCGACCGCTGTATTAACACGTCTTTTTTCACCTTGAACAAAGCGTTGAGCTGTAATTTCTGTTTCAAGACGTTGATCTGCTAGATCATCTCTGAATGCATGAAGTCTTGGGTCTTTAGAGATCATCTTTTTGCTTTCCATTTTGTTACTTCTTACCTTTAAACAAACTCATGAAAACTCTATTGGTAAGGTTTTTATCCTCAAACAAAACTAAGAACACAGTGTAAGACCAATTATTCTTTAAGCTGCAAAATTGTCCATTTTTGTGGATATTTGTGTCAAAATTCATTTTTAAAAATATTATAAAGGGCACGAATAGTTTGTGCTGATCCACCAATAGGGTATCCTGGTTTTTCTTTTGGAACCCATCCATAAAGGTCAAAATGCGCAAAATGTTCAGCTTTTTCAACAAAAGAATTAAGAAATAAAGCAGCTGTTATAGAACCAGCAAAGCTGTTTCCAGTTACATTGTTAAGATCAGCAATTGGTGATGATAACATCTCTTGGTAAGGTTTCCAAAGGGGCATTTGCCAAAGAGGATCAAAGACAGCGTGAGCAGATTCAGAAATTTGTTGTGCCCATATTGAATCATTACAATAAAATGCGGGAAGATCTGGTCCTAGTGCTATACGCGCTGCCCCTGTTAAAGTAGCCATACAAAGCATGAATTGTGGACTTTCTTCATCACCATAGGCGAGTGCATCGGCAAGGACAAGGCGCCCTTCAGCATCTGTATTACCTACTTCAACACTTAAACCTTTACGACTTTTGAGAATATCACCTGGTCGGTAAGCATTCCCAGAAATTGCATTTTCTACAGCTGGAATCAAAACGCGTAAACGGAAAGGCAATTTTGCATCCATGATAAGTTTAGCCAATCCCAAAACGTTTGCTCCACCCCCCATATCTTTTTTCATAAGTAACATGTTATTGGCTGATTTAATATCGAGACCTCCAGTATCAAAAGTTATGCCTTTGCCCACCAACGTTATTTTAGGATGATGTTCTTGCCCCCAGAGTAACTCAATCAGTCGTGGTGCAGTGCTGCCTGCTCGTCCTACAGCATGAATCATCGGAAAGTTATGGATTAAGAGATCGTCTCCACAAATACTTTTGATATGAGCACCGTAGGTTTTTCCTAGTTTTCGAGCTTCTTTTTCGAGAGTATCAGGGTTCATATCATTGGCTGGAATATTAATGAGATCACGGACGAAAAAGACAGCTTCATAAATTCGTTGGAGCTCATTGAGATCAATCGCCTCATTGACATGGATAGATAATGATTTGAAAGAAGAATTTTGACGATAGCGATTAAATTGATAGCTACCAAATGCCAATCCAAGATAGGTATTTATTTCATCAGAGGTTGTACCTTCTAAATGCCATTGACCAGCAGGAAGCTTTTGAGCAAGCAGTCCTGTGATAAAAGGATCGTTACCATTGCCAATTCCAAATAAAACTTTTTTTAAATGCCCCGTTTCGTGAGGAATAAAGAGTATTTGTCCTGCTTTACCAGTAAAGTCATTAACTTTTATCCATGCTGTTGTTGACGCATCAAGTGATAAGTTGGCAAGAGTTCTTTGGTTTACCAATATGATAGGGCAACTGTTATCGATACGCGTTGAGGTAAAATGAATGTGGTGGTGCATAGTTATGAGATCCTTATAGTCGTCTAAGTGCGACATATTCGACCAAATGATTTTTTCCCTTTCGTAGAATGAGATTGGACCGTGGTCGTGTTGGCAATATATTTTCCTGTAAATTTTTTAAATTAATCGTTTGCCAAAGATCCTCAGCGATTTTTGAGGCTTCTTTTTCATTGAGGTGGGCATAACGATGAAAATAGGATTCAGGATTTTGAAAAGTTGTTTTACGCAAACGTTTAAAGCGCTCCAAATACCAGTGACGAATGACTTCTGTTTCGGCATCGACATAGATTGAAAAATCAAAAAAATCTGATACGAAAGGAATAGCTTTTCCATCTTTAGGAAGATCACTGACTTGTAATACATTAATACCTTCAACAATTAAAATATCAGGACGATCAATGGTAATTGTCTGATTTTCTAGAACATCATAGGTCATATGTGAGTAAAGTGGGGCACGAACATTTCCGATACCTGCTTTTATAGCCGAAAGAAAGCACAGCAGTTTTTTAATGTCATAGGAATCAGGAAATCCTTTACGATTCATACGATTTTTTTGCTGTAAGATTGCGTTAGGATAGAGAAAACCATCCGTTGTGATTAGATCAACTTTAAGACTAGATGTCCAACGTTTCAACAGTTCTTGAAGAATGCGAGCCGTGGTTGATTTTCCTACAGCTACAGAACCAGCAATTCCAATAATAAAGGGCGTTTTTCTACTCTCTTCTTGATGGAGAAACTGCTGACGTTTGTGAAAAAGTTCCTGTACTGCTTCAACATGGCATGATAACAGACGCGATAAAGAAAGATAAATGCGTTGGACTTCTTTAAGATCGATAGGATCATCAATAGAGCGTAAACGCTTAATTTCATCAAAAGTCAAAGTAAGAGGTGTGTCTTCACGAAACTCTGACCATTCTTGTGCAGTAAAAACACGATAGGGTGAATATCGGTCAGAAACGGATTTGACCAGATTATCTTTCTGATTAATTTTTTGTATAGTCGTATCAATCATTTGTATTTGTCGAGATTTTTTTGCAGCAGCAATTGATTAAGAGTAGACAGATGAGCGGCTTTATTTTCATATAAATTTTGTTTTGCATGCTCTCTTCTTTTAAGATAATAGATCATTTTTCATTAACTTATAGTCCAGTCATTCCAGTTTGCACGGATTTGTGCTAATGAGTGCCCTTGCGCCAAAAAAGCCCATAAAAGTAGACGCGCTTTTACGGCTGATAAATAACCAGACATGAGAGCACCAGAAGCAATCATATCAATTTCGGAGCCTTTATAGCCATAAGTTATACGAGTTGTTGAGCCATTACAACAACGACTAGCAATAATGATTGGTATTTTTTGTGCATATTGTTGTACAAGGTCTGCTTCTTGAAAACTACAGTGTCCTGCACCAAAACCAGCAATAACAACTCCAGCATAATACCCACTTTCAAGGCATAGTTTCATTAATTGTGCACCAGATGATAAAGAGGAATAGAGCAGTGCAATTTGATGGTCATGGTTTTGGGGAAGATCAAACGTTGTCGGAAAAAATTTTCGATCATTGAAATAAATAAGTTTTCCCTCTAAAATAGTTCCTAAAACACCTGCAAGACCTGATTGAAATGTTTCGACTTTGACGGTATGGCTTTTATAGAGCCAATAAGGTGAATGAATTGCATCATTTATGACAACGAGAACGCCCCTGTTACGACTTTGTGTGGCTGCTGCGACACGAGTGGCTGCTAAAATGTTGGCGGGGCCATCGGCGCCTACTTCATGAGGCATGCGCATAGCGCCGGTTATGATGAGTGGTTCGGCTTCCTTCCAATAAAGAGAAAGAAAAAAAGCTGTTTCTTCCAGAGTATCAGTCCCTTGTGTTAAAACAATACCTTCTGCACCAGCGTTTATTTGTTGTTTTGCCCACTTAATTATTTCAAAAAGCATTTGAAACGATAAAGATCCACTTGGTATTTGCATTAATGTTTGTGCATGAATATCAGCAACGTTATTTAAATCAGGAACACTTTTTATGAGGTTATCTGAAGTTAAAGTCGGTTGCATGTGACCAAAACTATCAGCAGTCATTGCAATTGTTCCACCTAAGGTCCCTATGGCTATTTTTTTCATAATTTTCCTCTAAAAAGCACAAACTGTTTATATAAAGCTATTTAGCAGTAATTTACATTGACAACAATGATATCATTTTTCCAATTTCAACAAATTGAGTTATGCTGAATCATTGTGTTTTGCTGTATATGTTCTTAAATAGGACAATAGTAATTGAGTTTTACATTGTATGAAAAGAAATCAATATTAAAAAGTAAAGTTAATATTAAGGAGTTTCCTTATGACAGAACATAAGCCAGACATAATGTATGGTACAACAATTATTACGGTACGAAAAGGTGGACAAGTCGTGATGGCCGGGGATGGTCAGGTCTCTCTTGGACAGACAATTATGAAAGGCAATGCACGTAAAGTGCGTCGTCTTGGAAAGAACGGAGTGGTTATTGCTGGTTTTGCTGGTGCTACGGCAGATGCTTTTACATTACTGGAGAGATTGGAAACAAAGCTTGAACAATATCCTGATCAGCTTATGCGTGCTTGTGTGGAACTTGCAAAAGATTGGAGAACAGATCGCTATTTGCGTCGTCTCGAAGCAATGATGCTCGTGGCTGATAAGAAAGTAACTTTGGCTCTAACAGGGCTTGGTGATGTCTTAGAACCAGAAGATGGGGTTATGGCAATTGGCTCTGGAGGAAATTTTGCTCTTTCAGCAGCGCGTGCACTCATGGATTTGGATTTGGATGCAGAAACTATTGCTCGTAAAGCTATGGCTATTGCCGCTAAAATTTGTGTTTACACCAATGATCATTTTACGATTGAAACATTGGATGCAGAATTATCTTCTTTAGAGAAAGCTATTTAAATGTGTGTTGTATTTTCCCCTCGTGAGACTGTTTCTGAACTTGATCGTTTTATTATTGGCCAAAATGATGCCAAACGCTCTGTAGCTATTGCATTGCGCAATCGGTGGCGTAGGCAACAGCTTGATGAGCCGATGCGTGAAGAAGTTATGCCAAAAAATATTTTAATGATAGGGCCAACAGGTGTTGGTAAAACAGGAATCGCACGTCGATTAGCAAAACTTTCTGGAGCACCTTTTGTGAAAGTAGAAGCGACGAAATTTACTGAAGTTGGTTATGTGGGACGTGATGTTGAGCAAATTATTCGAGATCTTGTTGAAATTGCCATTTCTCTTGTGCGTGAAAAGAAACGGGATGAAATAAAAGAAAAGGCTCACGTGAATGCTGAAGAGCGCGTTTTAGACGCCCTTGTTGGTAAAACAGCAAGTCCTGCTACCCGTGATAGTTTTCGTAAAAAATTGCGTGAAGGTGAATTGGATGAGAAAGAGATTGAAATTGAAGTCGCCGATAATAATAGCAATAGTGCTTCAACCTTTGATATTCCTGGTATGCCTGGGGCACAAATGGGTATTATGAATTTATCAGATATTTTGGGCAAAATGGGCAGTCGTACAAAAGTCCGTAAGACGACAGTAAAGGATTCTTTTAAACCGCTCATTGATGATGAATCTGAAAAACTCCTTGATCAGGAGCAAATTATTCAAGAGGCGCTTCGTGTTGCTGAAAATGACGGCATTGTTTTTATCGACGAGATTGATAAAATTGCAACCAGGGATGGTGGAGCAAGTGTTGCGGTTTCGCGTGAGGGCGTTCAACGGGATCTTTTGCCTTTGGTTGAAGGAACAACAATTGCTACAAAATATGGGCAAATCAAAACAGATCATATTCTTTTTATTGCCTCAGGTGCATTTCATGTTTCCAAGCCATCTGATTTATTACCGGAACTTCAAGGACGTTTGCCCATCCGTGTGGAGCTGAACCCTTTAACAAGGGAAGATTTACGGCGCATTCTAACGGAACCAGAAGCTAGTTTGATTAAACAATATATTGCTCTTATGGCAACAGAAGAGGTTCATTTGGAAATTACCGATGATGCAATTGATGCTTTAGCAGATATTGCTGTAGATTTAAATGCAAGGATTGAAAATATAGGGGCACGTCGTTTGCAAACAGTGATGGAGCGCGTTTTGGATGAGATTTCTTTCACTGCACCTGATAAAGCTGGAACATCGTTTAAAATTGATGCTGCTTATGTGAGAAAATCTATTGGCGAGCTTGCTGCTGATATCGATCTTTCACGTTTTATTCTTTGAAAGTTATTGCTTGTTCTGTTTATCTGCGTGCTTCGATAATTTTGAAACCATGGGCTTGTTCATGTATCAACACTGTGCGGAAAATATTTTTTAATAATGTTTCATAAGGCAGGTGGCGGTTTGCAACAAAAAGCAGACTGCCGCTTGGCTTTAAGCACTTTGCAGCATTTATAATAAAATTTTTTCCTAATGAAACATCTGTTGTTTGTTGTGTGTGAAACGGTGGATTTGAAATGATTGTGTCATATAGATTTGTGATAGGTTCATGTACAAGGTCATGCCAATAAAAATGAATTGGAAAAGGAGCTGTTATGGATTTAAGGTGCTGTTTTGCTGCTCTCAAAGCATTGTAGTCTGCTTCATAAAGGTCGAGAGCGGTGAGTTTTTCACTTCTTTCAAGCGCAACGTGAGAAAGATAACCCCATCCAGCACCAAAATCAGCCGTTTTTCCAGAAATAATTTTGAGCATATAAGAAGCAAGCGCAGCAGATCCTGGATCAATACGTCCGTGTGAGAACATACCAGAAGTGGTTTGAAATTTACCAAAAGTGAGCGGTGGTGAGCGCAATTGCGCAATGTTATGTCTCTCAATTTGTTGAGGAACTTGCAACCAAAATACAAGACCATGATTTTTAGACAATTTATTGGTGATGGGAACAATTGTTTTGACCCATTTTATCATTGAAGCAGCACCAGCAATTTTATCCCCACTGATTACAATCCATCCATTGGGTTTAACGCATTCTAATAAATCAAGAAAACAATTTTGGTTCAAACCACGATATTTGCTCAAATGTAAAAATGCACCATCATAGCTGAAAGTTTTATCTATTTGAGGAGAGCAGTGAAATTGAGTATCGACAAATTTTAAAAAATCTGGTCGCCAAGGCGTAATAACTTTTAAATTTTGTGCCCATTCTGGAGCTGGGATTTCTGTTAAACCAAAACTTAGCCAACACTGGTTTGGATCAGGATACGGGAGTTCATGATTTTCAAAAGGCAAAAATAATAACACATATGACTCTTTCAAAGAAAAATGCCACTCCAATGTTGGGATGGCATTTCATGATACGATAAGAGGAAAAACTTACTCTTCTTTCTTACGGCGGCGCTTATTTTCAGGTTGTTTTTTTTCATCCACGCACTTTTCTTCATTCATCGCTTTATCACCGGTGATTTCCTTTCCGGTTGTTTGATCAACAACCTTCATTGATAACCGAACTTTTCCACGCTCATCAAAGCCCATTAATTTAACCCAAACTTTGTCACCTTCTTTTACAATATCTGTTGTTTTGGTGACGCGTTCTGATGCAAGCTGAGAGATATGAACGAGTCCATCACGAGAACCAAAGAAGTTTATAAATGCACCAAATTCTGCAGTTTTTACAACTGTTCCTTGGTAGATAGCACCAACTTCAGGCTCATCGACAATAGAATGGATCCAACGTTTTGCTGCTTCAATGGTTTTAGCATCAGCAGAAGCAATTTTAATGGTACCATCATCTTCAATATTAATTTTTGCTCCAGTTTGTTCCACGATTTCCCGAATAACTTTACCACCAGAGCCGATAACATCACGGATTTTATCGACAGAAATATTCATAACTTCGATTCGTGGAGAAAATTCACTCAGCTCAGCACGTGCACTGGTTAAAGCTTTCGCCATCTCATTAAGGATATGGATTCGTCCACCTTTGGCTTGTTCAAGCGCGATTTTCATAATCTCTTCGGTAATACCATCAATTTTGATATCCATTTGCAAGGCAGTAATACCATTTTCTGTTCCTGCGACTTTAAAATCCATATCTCCAAGATGATCTTCATCCCCTAAAATATCAGAAAGAACAGCAAAGCGTTCTCCTTCTTTAATCAAGCCCATAGCAATACCAGCAACAGGGCGTGCTAGAGGAACACCAGCATCCATAAGAGCAAGTGAGGTTCCACAAACCGTTGCCATAGAAGAAGAGCCATTGGATTCAGTGATTTCTGAGACAGCACGAATGGTATAAGGAAAAGATTCTTTCGTTGGTAACATGGGGTGAATTGCCCGCCATGCCAATTTGCCATGTCCAATTTCACGACGACCTGGAGAACCAAGGCGTCCCGTTTCACCCACTGAAAATGGTGGAAAATTGTAATGGAGAAGGAATGTTTCCTTATACATTCCTGTCAAAGAATCAACATATTGTTCATCTTCACCAGTTCCCAATGTTGCAACGACAATCGCTTGTGTTTCTCCGCGGGTAAAGAGTGCTGATCCATGTGTGCGGGGTAAAATACTTACTTCTGATTGGATAGGGCGTACGGTAGAAAGATTGCGTCCATCAATCCGCTTTTGGGTATCAAGAATGTTTCCGCGAACAATTTTTGCTTGCAACTGTTTAAATACGGTTGCAATTTGATCTGCACTAAATTGACAGTCTTTTTCTGGTTCTGGCATAAATTTATTGAGGATTTCTGTCTTTAGTGCATCAATTGCAGCATAACGTTCTTGCTTATCAGTAATTGTGTAAGCCTTTCGTATATCCTGTTCTGCCATTTTCTGCATCGCTTTTTCAAGCTCAGAAAGATCTTCAGGAACAAAATCACGAGGATCTTTTGCAGCAACTTCAGCAAGCTTTATAATGGCATCAAGGACAGGTTGAAGGCCTTTGTGACCAAACATTACGGCCCCCAACATGATATCTTCTGGTAATTCTTGTGCTTCTGATTCAACCATCAAAACAGCACTTTCTGTTCCAGCAACAACAAGATCAAGTTTTGATTCAGGCATTTCATCGATATGAGGATTAAGAATATATTGTCCATTACAATAGCCAACGCGGGCACCGGCTATAGGCCCCATGAAAGGAACACCTGACAGGGTCAATGCGGCAGAAGATGCAATCATCGCAAGGATATCGGGATTGTTTTCGAGATCATGCTGTATAACGGAAACAATAACTTGTGTATCATTTTTATATCCCTCAACGAAAAGGGGACGAATTGGGCGATCAATCAAACGTGAAACCAAAGTTTCATTTTCACTTGGTCGACTTTCACGTTTTAAATAGCCCCCAGGTATTCGACCAACAGCATAGGATTTTTCTTGATAATTAACGGTGAGTGGAAAAAAGTCCTGGTCTGGTTTTGGGATTTTGGCCGATACAACGGTAGCTAAGACAATCGTTTCTCCATAGGTAGCAATCACTGCACCATCAGCTTGACGCGCTATTTTCCCTGTTTCAAGGGTGAGCGGACGCCCGGCCCATTCAATTTCTATCTTGTGCGTTTTGAACATTTTTTATCCTTAATGACCAGTGTTTAAATCTTTGATTGCTCACATTCTGGTTTTGCGTAGCATACTTCCAAGATCTGGGGTGGACAACATACTTTTTATCTTTGTTGCAAGAAAAGAGAAGTAAACTGCTTAAATGCGAAACGATGAGCAGTTCTATCCCATAATAACTTATCAGTTTTTAAAATTTTTAATTAAAAGCAACACGTTGAAAAAATGGGTGTTTTTTAAATACCACTTCCATTTTTCTTTTAGCGACGCAAACCTAATTTCTTTATAAGTGTCTGATAACGATTTTGGTCAACTCCTTTAAGATAATCAAGAAGACGCCGACGTTGAGATACCATCTTCAAAAGACCACGACGAGAATGATTATCTTTTTTGTGAGATTTAAAGTGGTTTGTTAAATTAGAAATACGTTCAGAAAGTACAGCAATTTGCACTTCTGGTGATCCTGTATCACCAACTTTGTTTGCGTATTCTGCGACAAGAGCTTTTTTACGTTCAGCTGTAATCGACATCGTATTATCCTTTCCAAAAACGAAGAAACATAAAGCCACCCATAGCCGAGATGTCGTTCAGCAAGGGTCTGTGAGAAAACAGGAAAAGTCGAAGACTCTTACCATTTTCGTTCTTATATAGGAAAGAAGGTTAAAATACTAGTCCTTGACAGCATTTTGAAGTCTTTCTTTAAATAAAAGCTTTTGTTTTGAAATATTGATTTAAATAGAGTTTTATGAGAAGTGTTTTAAACAATTATGCATCCTTTTGATACAAAGATTATGAGCGTGTATGTGGTAACAAAAGTGATAAATACCGATTTGGAGGAAAAAGATGCAGAGCATTTCAACATTAAAACTTTTTCGTAATTCGGTATTTCGAAATTTATGGTCATCTACTCTTATTTCTAATTTGGGGGGGCTGATACAGGCTGTTGGAGCAGGGTGGTTAATGGCGTTGATTAGTTCTTCGCATTCCATGGTTGGGCTAGTTCAAAGTGCCACAACATTACCACTTGTTATGTTTTCTTTGATGGCAGGGGCATTAGCTGATAATTTTAATCGGCGTCAAATTATGTTGTGTGCGCAGATTATGATGATGGTCATATCGATGAGTTTATCTGTTTTAGCCTATATGGGATTTCTAACACCTTGGCTTTTGTTATGTTTTACGTTTTTGATTGGATGTGGTACAGCTTTTTATAATCCTTCTTGGCAAGCAACGATAGGAGATATTGTGAGCAGGGAAAATATTCCTGCTGCTGTTAGTTTGAATAGTGTTGGCTTTAATTTGATGCGGAGTGTTGGTCCTGCTATTGGTGGTGCCATCATTGCAACTTTAGGGGCATCGGCTGCTTTTTTGTTTAATGCTATAAGCTATATTCCTCTTATTGGTGCGTTGTTTTTCTGGAAGTCGAATTATGAAAACAACTCATTGCCACGAGAAAGGCTGTTAGGAGCTGTCTCAGATGGTTTGCGTTATGTTGCGATGTCACCTAATCTCTTAAGTATTATGGTTCGAGCGTTCCTTTTCGGTATAGGAGCAATTTCGATTTTAGCACTTTTGCCAATTGTTGCACATAAAGTTCTTGGAGGAAGTGCCCTTCTTTATGGTACATTGCTCGGTTGTTTTGGGTTAGGAGCCATGACAGCAGGTATTATTAATGCAGTTGTACGGCATCATTTTCGTTCAGAAACAATTATTGCAAGTGCATTTATTGGTTTTGCCTTTTCTTGCTTTTTATTGGGAATAAGCCGTTCACTGATTATAAGCCATATTGCTTTATTTCCTGCAGGGTTATGTTGGGTTTTGGCCTTATCATTGTTTAATACATCTGTACAACTCTCTACACCACGCTGGGTTGTTGCACGTTCTTTAGCACTTTATCAAACGGCATCTTATGGGGGGATGGCTATTGGAAGTGCAATCTGGGGAGTTTTGGCTGATGGTTATTCTCCAACAATTGCTTTGAGCGTTTGTTCTCTATTCTTGATTTTTGGTGCTCTTGCAGGGGTAAAATTTAGAATTCAAGAAATTCCTCAGATAGATTTAAATCCTCTTGATCATTTTAGAGAGCCGGAATTATTACTCGACCTCAAAGCAAGAAGTGGCCCGATTATGATAATGATCGATTATAAAATTCATGAAAATGATCTTGAAGAGTTTCTCAAAGTGATGTCGCGTCGACGCCATATTCGATTACGTGATGGTGCGCGTCAGTGGGTTCTTTTACGAGATCTTGAAAGACCTGAATATTGGACAGAGGCTTATCATATGCCAACATGGGTAGATTATTTACGCCATAATCATCGTCGCACAAAAGCGGATGCAGAAGTCAATAAGCGTCTGCGTCATTTAAATTGTGCTCCTAACGGTATAAGAGTGCACCGCATGATTGAACGCCAAACAATACCTCAAGCCAATGAGATGCTTTTAAAAGTTTCCTCTGATCATCTCCCTTAGGGTTAAAACAGTTTTTGTAAATATTACATATATTAATATTATTTCGATCAATTTGTTAGCGTAATCATAAAAAAATTGCTGTTTCAATATTTAATGAATTGATTTATAATGGTTATTTTTCATTTTTCATGTTGAGTGATAGATTCTGAAAATCTTAAGCTTTTCTCGTTTCAAATCTATTTAGAGTAAATCAGTCCATATCTTTGCTTGTACATTATAAACGAGGACTAAAGTATGAGTAAAAAACGATTGAAAAAGAAATAAAAAGCCTTTTATGAATCCTTTAAATGCAAGGATTGTTGCGACATTAAGAGGAAAAAGTGTGTGGTGGTGTTAGCTTATAGCACTGACTTAAATTTTGATATGAATACGGTAAATATAGACAATGAAAAGCACCATATTTTTCTTAATTGATAGAGAAAAATATCTTTCCGCAAAAGGTGGTTGGGAAAAGAATCGATTAAATTGTGAAAATCCGCTTTGGTTTAAATAGACCTTTGTCGAGAGTGCCAATAGCAAGAAGTTGTTCCTTATAGAGGACACAAATTTCCTCTTCATCAAGAGGTGCTTTGTGATGATTCAAGAGGATAGAATGGCCTCTTATAATTCTCTGTGCTTGAGTTTCATTAAGGATATAGTGAGGGAGGCAATCCAATGCGGCGCTTGTGTCAATTAAGAGCCCATCGAGTGTTGAGAAGTTTTTTTCAAAAGAACGATTATTTTCATCTGTAGTGTTTTTATTTGGCGGAATGGCCGCTTTTAGTTCCTCCCATGTAATGAGATCTTCTTCATCAAAAGGTGCGACGGCAATACGTCTTAAATCAGCAATATACCCATAGCAACCGAGATCACGTCCTATATCGCGTGCTAAAGAGCGCACATAAGTTCCTTTTCCGCAGGTTATTTCAAAGACAGAATGCTCTTTAGTAGGCATTTCTAATAACTTGAAAGTTTCTATTTCCACTTCACGGGGCGGAATTTCAACAACTTCCCCTTCACGCGCTAAATCATAGGCACGATTTCCAGCAATTTTGATTGCTGAAAATTGTGGAGGTGTTTGCAAAATAACACCTGTATATTGAGGAAGAAGAGCAAGTATTTCTTCTTGTGTTGGACGTATGAGAGAAGTTTTCGTTATTTCTCCTTCTAAATCATCTGTTGAGCGCTCTTGCCCCCAAGCAATATGAAAACGGTAAGTTTTTTTGCCTTGCATCACGTAAGGGACGGTTTTGGTTGCTTCGCCCAATGCAATGGGAAGGAGACCAGAAGCAAGAGGATCAAGTGTACCCGCATGTCCTGCCTTTTGAGCATGGAAGAGCCATTTGATTTGTGAGACAGCTTCTGTTGATTTCATTCCTTTTGGTTTATCAAATATGACCCAGCCAGAAACAGGACGCCCCTTTTTCTTGTGTTGCCGCGCCATATCTTTAATCCTCATCTGTATCACTATGGTGAAGATCGCGTGCAACCTCAGGCGAGCGAAGGAGGGCATCAATTTTTGAAAAATTATCAAAACTATTATCAAGTCGGAAACGCAGTTCTGGCATATATTTCATTTGTCGCAACGCATGACTGATTTCTCCACGGAGAAAACGACTATGTTTATTGAGGGTATCAACAACATCGGTATGAGAAGCATTTTTAAGAGTGCTGAGAGGTGATACAAAGCAAGTAGCAATTTTTAAATCTGGTGACATGCGTACTTCAGAGACAGAAATAACAATATCTTTTAAGATATCATCAAGCAAAATATCACGCTGTAATATATGCGCTATTGCATGACGTACTTGCTCTGCTACTCTAAGTTGCCGTTGTGATGGCCCTGCATTTTTCATCAAAGTTTTATCCTTGCTACAAGATCTCTTTTTTGACCATTTAGATAAGGAAAAAGAGATATTGTGTATAAAACCTAATAACTTTTCTCATTTCACAACAGAGTAAAGTTATTGGATTATTTTATAATGTGCGATTAATATGTTCGATACGGAAGGTTTCAATGATGTCTCCTGCACGCATGTCTTCATAATTTTCAAAGGCTATCCCACATTCTTGACCACTTTGCACTTCATTGACTTCATCCTTAAAGCGTTTGAGTGTTTTCAGCTTTCCTTCGTGAATAACGATATTATCGCGGATAAGGCGAACACCGGCTCCTCGTTCTATTTTACCTTCTGTAACACGACACCCTGCAACTTTTCCAATTTTTGTAATGTTAAAGACTTCTAGAATTTCAGCATTACCAAGGAAAGTTTCACGCTGTTCTGGTGAGAGTAATCCAGACATAGCAGCCTTGATATCGTCAACAAGATCATAAATGATGTTGTAATAACGAATTTCAATTCCTTGTGTTTTAGCAAAATCACGTGCCTGCTTATTGGCTCGAACATTAAAGCCAATTACAGCAGAGTTAGAAGCTTCTGCAAGAGAAATATCACTTTCGGTAATTCCTCCAGCACCAGAATGTACAATACGCGCACGAACCTCGTCATTTCCGAGTTTTTCCAATGCTGAAGCGATTGCTTCAATTGATCCTTGAACATCTCCTTTTATAATAAGAGAAAAATCCTTAACACCAGTCGTTTGCAATTTTGTCATCATCTGTTCAAGAGAACCACGCGAACCAGTTTGCCGCGCAACAGCTTTATCACGTGCTAATCGTTGCCGATATTCAGAAATTTCACGTGCTTTTGCTTCATGTGTGACAACAGCAAAACGATCTCCGGCTTGTGGTGTTCCTTGCATGCCTAAAATTTCAATTGGTGTAGAGGGAACGGCCTCTTTGACATGGCGGCCATGGTCGTCAATCAAAGCACGTACACGACCCCATTCATTTCCAGCAACTATAATATCAGAAGGGTGTAATGTACCTTTTTGAACAAGAACTGTTGCAACAGACCCACGTCCGCGATCCAATTTGGCTTCAATGATAACGCCCTCTGCAGTTCGTTGAGGATCTGCTTTCAGATCAAGCATTTCAGCTTGAAGAAGGATAGCTTCGAGAAGTTTATCAAGATTTTGACCAGTTTTAGCAGAAACTTCAACGTCCAAAGTTTCTCCGCCCATAGTTTCAACAAACACTTCATGTTGTAGAAGTTCTGTACGCACTTTTTGTGCATTCGCAGCTGGTTTATCAATTTTGTTGATAGCAACAATGATAGGTACACCAGCAGCTTTCGCATGATTGATTGATTCAATCGTTTGAGGCATAACACTATCATCAGCGGCTACAACGAGAACAGCAATATCAGTAACACGAGCTCCGCGTGCACGCATAGCGGTAAATGCAGCATGACCTGGTGTATCAATAAAGGTAATTTTTTGACCGTTTTGTTCTACTTGATAGGCACCAATATGCTGCGTAATACCTCCTGCTTCGCCAGAAACAACATTTGCTTTACGAATAGCATCCAAAAGAGAAGTTTTTCCGTGGTCAACATGGCCCATAATGGTTACAACAGGGGCGCGCTGCTGCATGTTTTGAGGATTATCTATTATATTAAAAATACCTTCTTCTACGTCAGATTCTAAAACACGTTTAACAGTATGGCCAAATTCAACAGCGATGAGTTCGGCAACATCTGCATCAATAACATCGCCAGGTTTCATCATTTGTCCTTGTTTCATCAAGAATTTAATCACATCAACAGAACGCTCAGTCATACGTTGTGCGAGCTCTTGAATGGTAATCGTTTCAGGAAGAACAACTTCGCGAGAAATTTTTTCTCTTGGTTCTTGATTTTGTGCACGCTTAAACTTTTCCTGTCTACGCCGCATTGCAGCCATTGAGCGCCCACGTGCGGTTCCTTCTTCATCCAGTGCACTATTCAGAGTTAGCTTTCCACGTCTCCGCTCATCAGCTCCTTTGACAACTTTTGGTACACGTATTTCTGACTTAGCAGGATTAGCACGTCGACTATGCCGTTCTTCCTCTTTATTGTCATCTATTTTGCGTTTTTCAACCACGGTTGTGTGTTTAGGCGCAATAGGAATATCTGTCTGTTCAATGAGAGGGGGAACAGGTGGAGTCTGTACTGGCAATATTTCTTCTTCTTGTTGGAGATGTATTTCTTTTTCTTTAATTTCTTGCTGTAAAATTTCTTCACGCTCTTTAGCGCGTCTTGCTTCTTCTTCGGCTTGTTCTCGCGTTATTTTTTCTTGGATATGTGCTTCTTCTAACGCGCGAAGTCTCGCTTCCATTTCAGTTGATGAAAGATTGCTTTTGGTCACAGATTCTTGAGGCTTTTTCCCCTCAAAACGCGGTTTAGAACGCTGGGGGGCCACATGCGGCTTTGTAATGGGCTGTAGGGTTTCAGCTTTTTCATCAGGTCGCGTAATTTTACGCCGTTTGGTTTCGACAACGACAGCCTTCGTACGGCCATGACTAAAATTTTGTTTAACCGTGCTCGTTTCCAAGACAGACCTCTTGAGAGTTAGTGTCTTCTTGACGGTTGTTTTGTCGTTGTTATTTTCACTCATTGTACTTCCTTCACGGCTTGTGCCGTCATCTCACTAGACTTACTATGCTTGTCGTCACGATAGCTGATCAATTTACATGTTGTTTTGAGAAATCCTTCAGCAGCTTTTGTGTCCAGTAAGGCCGCGTGCATTACAGGATTAGAGCCAAAAGCCACTCGCATTTCATCACTTGTAAATAAAGATATGGTTTTTATAGTCCGATTTGTTTGTTGTTGTATTGAATGGATGGCCTGTGCAATTTTTCGTTTCCCATCTTCTGTTGCTTCTTTAGCATGAAGTACAAGAATAACTTTACCAGAGCGGATAGCAGCGTCAACCTTTGTTGCTCCCATAACAATTGCTCCCGCTTTTCGTGCCATGGAAAGGCTTGAAAGAGCGGCTTTTAGTAAAAGCGTATCAACAATATGCACAAGATTTGGTGCAACCTCAACATCTGTTTTAAAATTTCTATGAAAAGCTTTCTGTTTGATTGCTTTCTCAATAACAGCGTGATGGGCAGAAATCCAAACGCCACGCCCTGGTAAATTCGCTTTAAGATCAGGAACAATTTGGTTATTGGGACCAATAACAAAACGGATCAGCGTTTGTGCTGAAGCATTTTTTCGGGTCACAATGCAAGTCCGTTCGTTCATTTAAAGTGTATCCACATCCAAATCATCTGTTTTTTCATTTTCTGCAGAATTTTCATCTTCTACAGGACTTTCTGTAACAAGATCAGCTTGGTCTATCCAGCCTGCTTGTACACGTGCGGCTAAAACCATAGCTTCTGCATCTGCGCGTGTAATGTCAAAAGGGGTTAAAATACCAGAAAAATTCTGTGTTTGACCTTCTTTACGTTCTCTCCAACCAGCTAAATCATCAACGGCATAGCCAGCAAAGTCTTCTATTGTTTTTACACCATCCTCACCTACAGCAACCAACATAGCACTTGTCATTCCAGGAAGTGTTCGCAATTCGTCAGAAACTCCAAGCTTTTTGCGTTTTTCATCAAGTTCTTTTTCTTGATGATCAAGATATTCGCGGGCACGACTTTGAATTTCAGCGGCGGTATCATGGTCAAAACCATCAATAGAAGCGATTTCTTCAAGATCAATATAGGCGATTTCTTCAATAGAAGAAAAACCCTCTGATGCCATAACCTGTCCGATCATTTCGTCAACCTCTAAGGCTTCCATAAACAATTTACTCCGTTCAGTAAATTCTTTTTGACGATTTTCAGATTCTTCCTTTTCCGTTAAAATATCAATGTTCCATCCTGTTAGTTGCGAAGCCAAGCGAACATTTTGCCCACGTCGTCCAATAGCAAGGCTAAGTTGATCATCTGGCACAATAACTTCAATCCGTTCAGCATCTTCATCAAGGATGATTTTAGAAACTTCAGCAGGTTGCAGTGCATTAACGACAAATGTTGCCGCATCAGGCGACCAAGGAATAATATCAATTTTTTCGCCTTGTAATTCAGCAACAACAGCTTGTACACGACTTCCTCGCATTCCAACGCATGCTCCAACAGGATCAATGGAACCATCACGTGAAATAACGGCGATTTTAGCCCGTGAACCTGGATCACGAGCAACAGATTTGATTTCTATAATACCATCATAAATTTCTGGTACTTCCATAGTGAAAAGTTTTACCATAAATTGGGGATGTGTGCGTGAAAGGAAAATTTGCGGACCACGCGTTTCACGGTGTACATCATTGACAAAAGCACGAATGCGATCTCCATAGCGGAATGATTCACGAGGAATTAATTCATCACGGCGAACAATAGCTTCACCGCGCCCTAGATCAACGATGACGTTACCATATTCCACACGCTTAACTGTACCAGAAATAATTTCACCAACTTTATTTTTGAATTCTTCATATTGCTGATCGCGCTCTGCATCGCGTACTTTTTGTACAATAACCTGTTTAGCAGATTGTGCTGCGATACGTCCAAAATCCATAGGAGGTAAAAGATCAGCAAAAAAATCACCAATTTTTGCTTCTGCTTGACGTTTGAGAGCATCAGACAAAGTAATTTCCGTTGTATAGTCTTCAACGACATCAACGATTTTAAGCAGGCGCTGTAATTTAATTTCACCTGTTTTAGAATTGATTTCAGCACGAATATTGGTTTCTTGACCATAACGAGAACGTGCTGCTTTTTGAATAGCATCAGCCATCGCAGAAATGACAATTTCACGGTCGATTGACTTTTCACGTGCAACAGCATCTGCAATTTGCAGAATCTCAAGCCTGTTAGCGCTTGTAGCCATCAATTTTCTCCTTCTTTGTGCCACACGATGGGTATTTCCCAGTGATATTATTTTTTGAAATTGAGCGTCTGTATAGAGTCGTTAGCGTTCTCTTCGGCAATGAATTGTTGACTTAAATCTTTATTTTGTTTCAATGCATCGCGAATAAGCTCATCGGTAAGCACTAAATGCGCATTTATGATATCACAAAAGGAAATAGGGGTATACATGGCTTCTCCATAAGCAGCTTTATCAGTGTTTAAAATAAATCCATCTTGCGTGATATTTGTAAGTGTCCCACGAAATTTTCGGCGCCCATCAATTGTTATTTTGGTTTCAATTTTTGCAAGATGCCCTTGCCAATGAAAAAAATCAGATTTTCTTACCAATGGACGATCAATTCCAGGTGATGAGATTTCTAAATGATATTTGCGTTCAATAACATTTTGTACATCAAGGAGGGGAGAAACTGTTCGACTAACAGTTTCACAATCTTCTATGGTCATAGAACCATCGGCACGCTCAACCATAATTTGAAGTGTTAAACCATTTTGACCAAGAAGTTTCACACGAACCAAACGAAAACCTAAAGGTTTAAGTAGTGGTATGACAAGAGCAGCAACCTGTGCTTCGATACCATCTTCTTCAAATAGGCGCGGTTCGTCAAGATTGCTTATTTTTTCAGCTTCGTTCATACATTTTATCCAAGTTAGTTTCATCAGTTTTATGATATTAAAAAAGAGCGGGTCCAACGGCCCACTCTTCATCATAAGACCAAGAATTTAACTATTGATACTCTTAAATTCAAAATTTTTCAAGTTGTTTATGAGAAAAGCGCTTGATCATTTATTTCTTGATAAAGGTAAGATAGGCAGGCGTTCGTCCTTCGCGTAAAGCTTTTGCTTCATAGCGGGTTCCGCTCCATAGTGGATAAGGGAGTTTCCAGTCTTGAGGGCTTTCTGCTTTCCATTCAAAGTGATCATGTTGTGCACAATGGTACAAAGTCCAGTTTACATAACTGTCTATATCGCTAGCAAAGCGCAAAAATTTCCCTATTTTAAGAACACGAGCAAAACGGTTAAGATTTTTTATGTTGATGAAGCGTCGTTTCCAGTGTTTCTTTTTCGGCCAAGGATCAGGATAGAAGAGGTCTATTCCATCAAGCGAGTTATCAGGGAGCCAATCAAGAAGGCGTGTAGCATCATCATTATAGAGGCGAAGACGATTTTGATGGTTTTGATGCTGTTCAAGAGACGATAATATTTTTGCCATGCCATTGATAAAGGGCTCGACGCCGATAAAACCGGTTTTTGGAAAATATTCCATTTCATGAAGTAAATGTTCACCTCCACCAAAACCGATTTCAAGTCGAATTTCTCTTACTTTGCTTGAAAATAAGGATGTAAGGTTTAAGGGAGGAGGGACATTTAAATCAATATTCAAACTGGGGAGAAGCATTTGTATACGTGTAAGCTGACTGTCTCGAAGTTGTTTTCCTTGTCGGCGTCCAAAAAATGCTTCACTCTTACGTATATTATGTTTAATCATGGGATTTGGATCATTGTTTGAAGCGTTTTCACGAGATCAGTTTTTTCCCATGAAAACGAACCATCGTGTTTTGGTTTACGACCAAAGTGACCATAGGCAGCTGTTTTCGCATAAATAGGTTTATTGAGGTCAAGATGTTTTCGAATGCCGGTAGGTGAAAGGTCCATTATTTTGCGGATGGCTTCTTCAATAACCTTTTCATCGACTTTTCCTGTTCCATGAAGATTAAGATAAATAGATAAAGGTTGTGCAATACCAATTGCATAGGAGAGTTGAATGGTGCATCTTTCTGCTAAATGAGCAGCAACAATATTCTTAGCCAGATAGCGTGCCGCATAGGCAGCAGAACGATCAACTTTTGTTGTATCTTTTCCTGAAAAAGCACCGCCTCCATGGGGTGCTGCACCTCCGTAAGTATCCACAATAATTTTGCGTCCCGTTAATCCGGCATCGCTTTGAGGGCCTCCAATGACAAATTTTCCTGTTGGGTTAATATACCAACTACATTGAGCTGCAATGGGAATGTCATGTAAAGCTTGGCGAATGTAAGGTTCAACCACTGTACGTACTTTATTGGAATCCCAGCTTTCATCAAGGTGCTGCGTTGAAAGAACAATGGATGTGACCTCTATCGGTTTTCCATTTTTATAACGTATGGTTATTTGGCTTTTAGCATCTGGTCCTAATTTTCCAGTTTCTCCCTCTCCTTTATGACGAGCTGCGGCAAGAAGTTTGAGAATTTTATGCGCATAATAAATTGGCGCAGGCATGAGATCAGGTGTTTCACGGCAAGCATATCCAAACATGATACCTTGATCACCCGCTCCTTCTTCACCATGCCGATCCGTAGCATTATCAACCCCTCTTGCTATATCAGCTGATTGTGGGCGCAAAAGAACATCAATTTTAACAGTTTTCCAATGGAAGCCTGCTTGTTCATAGCCAATGGTACGAATAGCACGGCGCGCTGCTGTACGAAAACGTGTAGGATTAATGAGTGGAAAGCTAGTTTCATCATAGATGAATTCTTTATTTTTATCTTTTTTTAATAGCGTATCGGGAACACGTACTTCACCAGCGATAACAACACGGTTGACACTGACGAGAGTTTCACAGGCAACGCGTACTAACCATGGATCAGTACCAGTCTTTTCAGCTTCTTTATAGATCATATCAACGATTTCATCGGAAATACGATCACAAATTTTATCAGGATGTCCTTCCGATACCGATTCGCTCGTAAAAAGATAATCTTGATGCGGCATAGGAACTCCTTCAAAAAAGAAAACCAACGATTTAATCAATTGCTTACTAAAGTCGTCACCATTTGCTAATTCTACAGCAAATAGTCAATGCAAATGTATATGAATAAAAGAGAAAAGATATAATTTTAATTTATAACTTATTTGTCAAATCTTCCTCAGAAAGTGCTTTTGCCAAGTCAATAATTTTTCGACGCACTTTAGCATCAGATATATTTGTAAAAGCGCGCATGAGCTGAATCCCTTCGCTGCTAGAACAAAAGTCTATAAAATTGTGTTCACTTTCAGCAAAACCCTCTACTTGTTGGGAGGTAATACCTTTATCAAAAAAGTAAGAAACAGGAACATCCATAATTTCCGCTATCGCTTGAAGACGGCTGGCACCAATACGGTTTGTTCCTTTTTCATATTTTTGGATTTGCTGAAAAGTAATTCCTAATTTTTCGCCTAGTTTCTCTTGAGTGAGTCCTAAAATATTACGACGTAAACGGATACGAGTTCCAACATAGATATCTATAGGGTCAGGTTTTTTTCTAGTTTCGGTCATAATGCAACTCTTTATTTCCAGCATTTTTCTTCTAAACCAACATCATATTTATGCGCAGTTGATTTATCATATAATTAAAACAATATGTAATATTTTTTCCCAATATCACTGGTACACGCAACACAATACCGTACAAAGGGCACTTGAATCATTTAAGCTGTTTTGTAAAACCAAAACCAATACGACACAATAGCATAAGGATGAATAAGATAAAAGTAGAGAAAGTTCTGTATTCATTGCTTCCTATAGGGGTAATGGATGATGGAACTTGTGAATCAATAATGCCCACAGCATTTTGTCGAAGAGCTACAACGATTCGTCCATAAGAATCAATAACAGCTGATATGCCATTATTGGCGGCCCGTATGAGGGGGATTCCCAGTTCAACGGCACGAAGCTGTGCTTGTTGAAGATGTTGATAGGGTCCAGGTGTTACACCAAACCATGCATCATTTGTAATATTAATAATTGCTTGAGGCGGGGAGCCTTTGAAAGTCATTTCATGGGGAAATATTGCTTCATAACAAATCAAGGGTAGATAAGAAAATCCGTTTGGCATTGTAACAATTTTGCGCACACTTGCAGCACTATATCCACCAATATTATCAGCAAGGGTACGCAATCCAATTTTTTTCAATAAACTCTGATAAGGAAGATACTCACCAAAAGGAACCAAATGAAGTTTATCGGAAGTATTTAAAATATTACCTTGAGCATTAATGACTGCAATTGTATTAAAATATTGTGTTTGGGAATGAGGTAGATCATTGCTGGCGCGTATTGCTCCAACAATAGCCCATTGTTTAGGTTTTAAAAGAGAGGCAATGCGCATTGTGATAGATGAATTATCATAGAGAAGGTAAGGAACGGAAGCTTCAGGCCATACGATAAAATCGGGTTCTGAATTTTGATCGGTTGTTGGCGTTGCACTTAGCTTCATATGTGCTTCCAACATAGATTCTCGTGTATTATCACGCAATTTTATATTTTGTTGGATGGACGGTTGAACAATGCGCACCCAATAAGCACTTTTTTGATCTTCAGCTGTATTCTCTATCGTATGAAGACGATAAAACCCAAAACCACAGTGAATGAATATAAGTGATAAGCAAAGAGAAAGTGCCACTTTCTTTTTTTCATCCGTTAATAAAACAGTTGGCAAACTGTAGGCTAAGACAGCAAGAATATTCATTCCGTAAAGTCCTACGATTGCATCAGATTGCATGAACATTGGGGTTGGCATGGCTGTATAGCCAAGAGAATTCCATGGAAATCCTGTGAATAAAAACGCACGCAACCACTCGGATAATCCTAATGCAAAGGCTAAAACAAAAAAGCGTGCTATTCCTTTTGTCCATAATAAACCGACAATGAAACCAGAAAAAAACCAATAAAGAGAAAGGTAGAGTGGAGGGAATAAAATGGCTAATGGGACTGCCCAACCAAAAGAATCTGGATCTGTTAACAAAGCATTGCATAGCCACCAAAGGCCGCAAATAAAATAACTAAAACCAAAGGTTCCACAGCTTAAAGCGTAAGTAAAAAAATGTTTTTTATTGTTTTTGGTGGCCCGTATTGAGTCAAGTAAAACAATAAAGAGAGGGAAAGTTAAAAAGCAAAGAGGCGTTAAATAAAAGGGTGGAAGTGCAAAAGAAGTAAGAGCACCACACAGAAATATCCATGCTTGGCGCTTCCAGCCTGTAACAGAGAACAAAAAAACGATGAAATTGTTTAAAAATACTGGACTATTCTTTAGGGATGGCATTGTTCTCAAGATTCTCATTTTTGGGAATGCGAAAAATGCGCAATCGTTTAATCCGGCGTTTATCAGCTTCTAAAATACGAAATCTATAGCCAGGTACAGCTTCGACAATTTCACCTTTAGCAGGAATGCGATCAAGAATTGAGACGATCAAACCACCAATAGTATCAACTTCATCACCATATTCCCCTACGATAAAATCAGGACCAAGAGCTTTCTCCACATCTTCTAGTTCAGTTCTTGCATCAACGAGCCATTTATTATTTGGTTCACGTACGATAGCATTGTCGACATTATCATGTTCATCTTCGATATCCCCAACGACTAACTCAACAATATCTTCCATTGAAACGAGACCATCTGTTCCTCCATGTTCATCAATAACTAAAGCCATTTGAGTTCGTGTAGTTTGCATCCGTGTTAATAATTTGCTTGCAAGCATAGAACTGGGAACAAAGAGAACTGTTCGGATCAAATCCAATTCACCGATTGGAGTATGCAAGTCTGTATGGTTTAATTGAAGAAAATCGGATTTTTGTTCGGTTTTTGTTGGGTTGATAATAAAGCGAGCGATGTAGTTAAGAATATCGCGGATATGGATCATGCCGCGCGGATCATCTAAAGTTTCAGCATAAACGGGGATACGAGAATGACCAATTTTTGCAAAACATTTAAGGGTTTCTCCAAGAGAGGTGTTTATTTCTAATGCTTCGATTTCAGAACGAGGTATCATAACATCATCCACGCGTGCTTCACGTAAGCGTAAAATGTTATGCAGCATAGTACGTTCTTCAGGTGAGAAGAGGGCGGTATCTTTTTCATTATTAGTCGTGAGTGCAACGGTAAGATCATCGCGCAGTGACGTAGATGCACAATTACGACCCCGTAAGAATGAAAATAAATGATTCATCAGGGAATATTTCTCTGTATGATTCGTCTGTTGAGAGGGGTCTTTTTCATTATTAGAAGATGCTTGACTATTATTTTGTGCATTTATTTTGTTTGCCATGGTTTTGAAATCTTTTAGACTTTCTTTTTTATAATAGATAAATAAGAGGCTTTAAATGGTATGCTGGTAATATTGATTTTAAAAGTTAAATTTTATCATTGATAGACAATTATGCGTAAGGATCTTTTATGGAAAGCTTTTGAAGAATTTCTCTTTCGAGCTTTTCCATTTTATATGCTTCATCATCAGTTTCATGGTCATAACCAAGCAGATGCAAGATACCATGAACAATCATATGTGTTAAATGGTCTTGAAATGTTTTTCCTTCTTTCTCTGCTTCGAAAACAACAGTTTCTCGGGCAATAATAATATCACCGAGTATGGGACCAGGTCGATTTCCAGCTTTAAGTGGAAAAGCAGGAAAGGATAATACATTAGTAGATTTGTTTTTGTTGCGCCATTGTGCATTGATTTGTGCCATATGTTCATCATCCGTAAAAAGCAGGCTAATCTCGCTTACAACATTTGCCAATGAAACATGATGCATAGTTGCCATTAATGCTTTTTCAGTGATATTATAAAGCATTTTCTCATCATTCCACCCTGCGCTTTTAATCATTATATCAATAATAATCATGATGAATCAAATTCATTTTTTAATGCATCGCATGCGAATGATTTTTTTTTATTTTGTATTTCGGAATCACGATCATAAGCACGAACGATAGCAGCAACAAGTGGGTGGCGTACAACATCTTTTTCATCAAAATGCACAATTGCAATATTTTCTACATTTGAAAGAATGCGAATTGCTTCAATGAGACCTGATTTTTGCCCTGTAGGCAAATCAATTTGGCTTACGTCACCGGTAACAATCATACGTGTTCCTTCTCCAAGACGTGTGAGGAACATTTTCATTTGCATGGGCGTAGTATTTTGTGCCTCATCAAGAATAACAGCAGCATGGGCAAGTGTTCGTCCGCGCATAAAGGCGAGAGGAGCAATTTCTATGACACCAGAGGCTAAAATGCGTTCTATTTTTTCAGCGGGCATCATATCATAAAGAGCATCATAAAGTGGTCGTAAATATGGGTCGACTTTTTCTTTGAGATCACCGGGAAGAAAACCAAGATGTTCTCCAGCTTCAACAGCCGGACGTGAGAGAATAATTCGCTCAATGATACCACGTTCTAGAAGCATTGCAGCATGAGCAACAGCAAGATACGTTTTTCCTGTTCCTGCTGGTCCTACACCAAACACAAGTTCAGTATGCTCCATAGCACTTATGTAAGCGTCTTGTGTTGGAGTTCTTGCATGAATTATTTTTTTATGGGTACTCAACCGAGCTGCTATACGTTTCGTTGCAGATTTGTGTGTTATTGTGTCTTCTTTCTGCTTCTTTGGTATATTTGCCATAGCAATCGCTCCTTTTATATCTGATAAAGTGAGCTCTTGATGTGTTTTGGCACGTTCATAAAGCTGCTGCAATGCATATTGCGCACGTTTTATAACAGAAATATTTCCACGGATTAAGACTTCATTACCACGCGGATGAATACTAAGTTCGAGTTTTTTTTCGATATAAGCGAGATTTTCGTCAAATTTACCAAAAACTGCTTTTGCATATTTATTATTTTCGAAAATCAAAACAACTTGGCTCACATCTGAAGCGCTTGTTTGTTTCAAGGTATCAGCCTTTTCAAGGGACATATTTACTTTTTCTTTAATACGCTTTATTTTTTCGGTTGAAGCTTTCAGCCTATTCTCCATATTTACATAAATATTGCACATTTTGTTAAGTAAACTTTATAAAAGACAATTTTTACAAAAAGTGCACGCTTTAGATGTAATCATTTGCTTTTAAAATAAAAGAGTTTTCCAAAATATTTATTTTTGAACAAGGTATTAGAGGCATGTTTATCTATTTGTCACTTCACCAACAAAACTGTTTGAGCTTGCATTTTTAATATGAATTTCTATCACGCTACCTGTAGAGGCTTCTGTATCGACAACAACAGGTAAAAGCCAAGGGGAACGCCCTACCATTTGCCCTGAGTGACGTCCAGGTTTTTCGATGAGAACGTTCGTTTTTTGATCAATTTTAGAACGCAAAAACGCATTTTGTTGCTCAAGGAGAAGGGCTTGTAAATGTTGAAGTCGGGCATCTTTTACAGATTCATCAACATGATTTTTCATTGTGGCTCCCACTGTTCCAGGACGGGGGGAATATTTAAAAGAATAAGCTGAACTGTACTGTACTTGTTGAATAAGTTTAATGGTTTCTTCAAAGTCTTCATCTGTTTCTCCTGGAAACCCTACAATAAAATCGCCTGAAAAGGCAATATCTGGCCGTACGGTTCGAATTTTTTCGATAAGATGAAGATAATGAGAGCTTTTGTGTTGTCTGTTCATGGCTTTTAAGATGCGATCTGAACCTGATTGAACAGGAAGATGGAGGTAAGGCATTAACATATCAAGATCTCGATGCGCGGCAATAAGGCTATCATCCATATCACGTGGGTGGCTGGTTGTGTAACGCAAACGCTTTAAACCATCGAGTTTTGCGAGATGATAAAGAAGATCACCAAGACGCCAAGTTTTGCCATCAGCACTTTGTCCATGCCAACCATTGACATTTTGTCCAAGCAGCGTAATTTCTTTGACACCCGCTTCGATGAGTTGAAGGGCTTCCTCGGTAATTTGCTCGACAGACCGTGATATTTCAGCACCGCGTGTGTAAGGAACAACACAAAAAGTGCAAAATTTATCGCAACCTTCCTGTACTGTTAAAAATGCGCTAACACCTCGTTTTCTTACTGCATGTTTATTATGGGGCGGCAAATGAGCAAATTTATCTTCAACAGCATAGTCTGTTTCGATAATTTTTTTCCCTTGTTTGGCTTTTTCTAACAATTCTGGCAAGCGATGATACATTTGCGGACCAATAACAAGATCCACTGTTGGAGCACGGCGCAAGATTTCACTTCCCTCAGCTTGTGCAACACAACCTGTTACACCAACCATCAGGGGTTTATCAGGTGTGCGCTCTTGACGCATAACGCGCAAACGACCAAGATCAGAATAAAGTTTTTCTGCTGCTTTTTCACGAATATGACAGGTATTAACAAGAATAAGATCGGCATCATTGGGAATTTGTGTTGTCACATAGCCTTGCGAACTGAGGCTATCAGTCATCCGTTGGCTATCATAAACGTTCATTTGACATCCATAGGTTTTGATAAAAACCTTTTTAGGAGCAACAGGAGGCGTATTTTTAGGATTTACTTTATTCATAGCGCATGTGTAAATGTTTTTTACACAAATCTCAATCTATTTGCTTAAAAGTTTTTTGCATGATAATTGCATCACCACGACCATTTTTTGACGCGTAGTAGGCAAGACGTTCAGAAATTTTTTGAAATTCAAAGCGTTGATAAAGGTTCAAAGCAGAAAGATTTGTGGCTTCTACTTCCAAGAATAATTTTATGGCGCCCTTGTCGTGAAGATGGTGAACTGTACGATCGATAAGAAAGGTACCAATTCCTTTTTGACGATAATGAGGATGAACAGCAATTGTGATGATTTCTGCTTCATCAAGGATGAGACGGCATAGGCAAAAGCCTAAAATTTGATCAGAGTGATCAATGAGAAAAGCTTTGTATCCGAAGATAGAGTGATCTGTTAAGAAATTATCAAAAGCTTGTTTTTCCCAAGAAGGGGTAAAACAATGCTGATGAATTTGATGAAGAGAAGCACTATCATTAACTTGTAGCGGAGCAATTCCAAAATTCTTTTTTGTCAATGAAAATTTGGGCATTATTTTTTTTGTGGTAAAGCAAAATTGGTTTGTTGTTTTGCATCAGCGCTGCGTAGATAGAGTGGGCGAGGTGAATTTTTTGATTGTTTGTTTGCAGCAAGATAAGCATAGTTTACAATATCGGCCGCTTCGCAGGGGATTTTTTCTAGGACAATTTTTTCGTATATTTTATGGTTTTTAATATGCTCCACAACGACATCAGCAGCTGGGCCAGTCAGTCGGGTTTTTTTGGGCAAATCTTCGAGGATATTTTCAATTGTTTTTAATCCCGGCTCTCCCAAAGGTGTGAGATCATTATGAAAATTTTGATGGTAGAACATCCCTCTCCCTGCTTCAATGACAACAGTAATTGCCGATGCTGTACTTTTATTGTTTATGACTTGTGCTGCTAACGCTTCAAGAGCACTCACTCCAACAGCAGGTATTTCAAGTGCTAATGCCAAAGCGCGCGCTGTTGCAACACCGACACGTACACCAGTAAATGATCCAGGTCCAATATTGACAGCAATACGCTCAACTTGATCAAGCGTCATATTGGCTTGTTTCATTATTTGTGTAATCTGCCCAATAAGTTTTTCAGCATGTCCTTTGTTCATGCGCTCATTGATACGCGCAATAACAGATTTATGACGAATAAGCGCAACAGCACAATAAATTGAAGCAGTATCTATAGCAAGGATAAGCATAAAAATATTTTAGTTGAATAAAACGATAAATAAAAGTCCTGCTGTATTTTTAATCTTTTCATTATCGTATATTTCATTTGTAAGAAAGTTACTAGTGCCAATAAGCAACAATATCTTTTTATGGGATAGAACGAGATGTTGATTTAATCCTTATTTTTATCACTTTTTGAATGAGTATCTTGAGTATTGTAAGATTCTCTTATTTTAAATCTACTTATGGTGAAACAATTAAAGTTATTAGCTTGTATATTACAAGCGGAGTTAGCGTATGAATCAAAACTGTTGAAGAAAAGAATAAAAACTCCTTTCACGAATCGTTTAAATGTAAGGATTGTCACAACTTTTAAGCTATCAAATAGTACGATGATGCCACTTGTATTACATAGTAAGTAAAAGTAATTTAAAAGAGGAAAAGTTATGACCCCACATTTTTTTCAAATAAGAATATATTTTATCCGTCTTTATATAAAAACCTCAGCGTAATGAGAGCAGATGAAAGAAATGGCATTGTTTTGCATGAGTTACGTATTTCGATACTACCCTGTTGCAAATCATTATGGACTGAAAAGCACATTTGACAGTTTTCACTTAAATATCAGCTCTTTCAATTTTTTGTATAGAATAATGAGCAGTATTTTAGAATTTTTTCTGGTTTACAGAGTCACATTATACAAAAAAACGCAATAAAGTCAATATGTTGTTTGCAATTATTTTATATGAATCCACTTAAGAATCCATCTTTTTATACGTGATTCATTTGATCATTTTTTATATAAGATTGCCATGTATGAATAGACCATAAAAAGCAAATCATGACGTGAATATTATAACGCATGTGTGTATTCAAATAAAATGAAAAGCCGATATCATTCATAACAGTTTATAAATTTTATGATATGTTTTTATCACTCAAAATCGCATTGTTTAAAATTTAGTTGTTTGGAATTATCGATAACATACGTTTAAAGATCACATCTTGTTTTAATGATTGGATTGTTAATCGCATAAAAGAGCAAATTAACATTCGCCAAAATTGGCGAGCGCAAAATAGAGAGCTGTCATAACAGCATCATCATAACA
>NZ_JBHIQC010000007.1:0-88151 GCF_042196385.1 Bartonella sp. AP150HLJHH
GGTGATACATCACGTGGTGGCTCTGGAGGAGTCGGCAAAGGTTCCTATAGTTCGGGAAAAGCAGGGCGTGGTTTTGGTGGTGGTGGTGCTGGCTCTCATGCCGATTCTTCTCCAAGCGGCGCTGGAGCTGATGGCGCTGTTCTTATAAGGTTATGGAAAGATTAAATACAAAACCAAAAATAGCGCAAGTCAAATGGATAGCTTTTGTATGAGCAGGCTTATATGTTTTTAAGTCCTTTTAAAGCTCTTTTAAAGCCCTTTAAAAGGGCTTTAACAGGCGTTGAGAATTGCTATGGCAAGGATTTGTTTAAGCGAGAGGATTACCAGACGATGTCCACACTGCTTGCACAATTAAAGGGAAAGTTTGTTCTGTCTCTCAATGATGTGCCAGAGATCCGAAAAACCTTTAGCCAATTTAAACTAAAAGAAGTGAATACATCTTATACATGTGGTTCAAATAATCCAATGCCGGCTCAAGAGCTGATCATCTCAAATTGCGATTTCTAAAACGAGAAATAATACATATTAAAGGGTCTTTAAATGATCTTTGAAGACCTTTTGAAACCCCTTAAAAATCTTTCAAAAAAATAAATTAGTATAAAACCTAAGCTATCAGACTTTCTAGTGGAATATTGAACTGTTGGTGCAAGTTTTTAATCATGCGCAGTGTTAATTTTCTTTTACCACTCAAGATTTCATAAACACGATTTAAATGACCAATCGCAGGAACGAGATCTTTAGCACTTAAGTTCATTTGTTCCATTCTAAATTTAATAGCTTCAATCGGGTGAGGAGGAGAAACAGGATAGTGTTCTGCTTCATACGCTTCAATCAACAACACAAGAACCTCCATTTGATCAAATTCTGGAGTATTCTCTTTAGGTTGATTGTCAAACATTGCAGACACAATTTCTAAAGCTTCTTGATAATCTCTTTCAGTGCGAAGTGGTTTGATATTCATTTCTTAAATTCCTTTAGTTCTACAGTATTAGCATCAATTGCATCATACTGTTTGTGTGTCCCTATAAATTTTATATAAAGCCAACCTGCTGGATAAAAGATTGAAACAACTAAACGATAATCATTGCCTCTAATATTAAAAACAACACGATTATTCTTTAATATGCTTGCATTTTTATACTTCTCTTTAATGTCATGAGGAGAACGCCACTGCGCATTTTTAGCTTCATCTACCCATGCTTTTAACGGTTGTTCAGCATCAGGATATCGAGCCCAAAAAGTTTGAAGTGTGGAGATTTTAACAATTTTCATAAGTTTATCCTGATTTTTATCAATCTTAGTACCATTTTGGGACCAAGTCAAGATATTTATAAAAAGAAAGTGCTTGTTGAAAACAAACCTTTCTCAAGAGCGGCTTTTTACCTCTCATTTTTCCCATTCATTTTAATTCATCCCTCATTTAAAGGAGCATAAAGTATGGCAACAGGTTTTCTACACGGTGTTGAAGTTGACGAGGTTGACGACGGCACCCGCCCCCTTCGCGCGGTTCAGTCTGCCGTTATCGGGATTGTTGGCACAGCACCCGATGCCGATGAACAAGCATTCCCTCTCAACACACCGGTTTTGGTAGCAGGCTCTCTTTCACAAGCAGCTAAACTGGATAAAACGGGTAAGCGTCAAGGTACCTTACCCAATGCCCTTGATCTCATTTTCAAGCAAGTGGGAGCAATTGTCGTTGTCGTCCGTGTGAACGAGGGTGACAATGAAAATGCAACACTCACCAATGTTCTAGGTGGTGTAAACGCAAATGGTGCTTATGAAGGTGTTCATGCTTTGATTGGAGCGCAATCCATTGTAGGACAAACACCACGCATTCTCATCGCTCTAGGCTTTACACATCAACGCCCTTCCAGTGTGAATATTGAAGAGAATGGAACTGGTGCAACTGCCAACCCCGTAGCAGCAGAATTGATTGGCATTGCCGAGCGTCTGCGTGCGATTGTGGTGCTTGATGCACCAAACAGCACAGATGAAGCAGCCCTTAGCACAGCAAAAGATTTTGATTCAAAACGCGCCATTCTTATTAATCCATTTGTAAAGGTGAATCGTGATGGAAAAACTATAGAACAGCCATCAAGTGCAGCGGTTGCAGGTGTCATTGCCAAAACAGATTTTACACATGGTTTTTGGCATTCCCCTTCAAACAAAGTGATCAATGGCATTGTTGGTATTGCACGCCCCATTGATTTTTCCATTGGGGACAGATCCAGCCGCGCCAACCTTCTTAACGAACAAAACATCACAACAATTATCCGCGAAAACGGTTATCGTCTTTGGGGTAATCGCACCCTTTCAAGTGATACAAAGTTTGCTTTCTTATCGGTGGTGAGAACCGCAGATATGATTAATGACGCCATTTTGCGCGGGCATCTATGGGCTGTCGACCGCAATATCAAAAAAACCTACATGAATGATGTCAGTGAAAGCGTCAATGCCTATTTGCGTGATTTGAAAGCACAAGGCGCCATTCTTGGTGGACGCTGTACACCTGATCTAGAGCTTAACACAGCAAGCGCCATTGAAGGCGGCAGAGTCTATTTCAATGTCGAATTTACCCCCACAACACCCGCAGAACACATCACGTTCCGTTCACAAATCATCAATGATTACCTAGAGGAGATCTTTTAATGACTGTACCAGTTTTACCAAGGGTTCTAAAATATTTTAACATTTTTGTCGATGGCATTCCCTATCAAGCAAAATGTGAAAGCGTAACATTACCGAATTTGAACTTGGTTGTTGAAAGTTATCGTGGCGGAGGCATGGATAGCTCTATTGAGGTTGATCTTGGTCTTGAAACCCTCACACTTAGCATGACCATTTCTGATTGCTCTCCAGAGTTGATGACACTGCTGGGGCGCACTGATGTCGATATCTCATTACGCAGTTCGATGCAAGCCCAAGGCACACCCGCAGAAGGTGTTGTCATCACCATGAGAGGGATATGCAAAGGCTTTGAAATGGCAGAATGGCAACCAGGAAGCAAAGCAACTTCTACAGCGACCTTCACATTGCAGTATTTCAAATATGTCCAGAAAGATATGGAAATCGTTGAGATAGATGTCCTTAACTTGGTGAGAAAATTCAATGGCATCAATCAATTAGCAGACCATAGAGTAAACATAGGATTATAAAAATGGCAGTACAAACAAGCATTACACATAAATTACTTGTGCCGGTTACATTTGAAGGAAAAGAACACACCGAAATCACCTTACGGCGTCCCAAAACAAAAGATGTGCAAGCAATCGATAAGAAGGAAGGTGTTGAACAAACAATTGCTATGATCGCACGTCTTTCTGGATGGCCGCATGAGGCTGTTAGCGAACTCGATATCAATGATTTGGCAAGCATTGGAGAAATCTTAGAGTCTTTTATCAAACGGCGGGATACCTCGACTGGGAAACCGCCGCTAAACTCATAGCCGATATCGCCATTGTTTTTCATTGGTCCCTTTCGGACATGATGGAAATGGAACCGCAAGAACTCATATTCTGGCGAAAACAAGCAGCAGGAAGGTATAAGACAAAATGAGTGAAAAAGTTGCTGATGCAAAGGTGAAACTGTCTCTTGAAGACAAACTCACCGCACCTCTCAAACATCTTCAAAAAAAATTCGATACATTGTCAAAAACACTTTCACATAGATTGAGTATTCCGCGCTTTTCTGCTGCTGTCAAAAACATGACGTCAAGTTTGAAAGGTGTTCAAAGTGCTCTTGGCACGGCGGCAAGCCGTGCTTCGGTCTTTACCGGTGTTTTAGGGCTTGCTGGTGGTGGTCTTGTGGCAAGTGTAACCGCCCTCACCATGAAAACCATGCATCTGGGAGATAGTCTTCATCACGCATCACGACATTTGGGGATGAGTGTTGCATCGCTTCAATTATGGGGCGATGCAGCCGATAATTCAGGCACTTCTGCTGAACTTTTTCAACAATCTCTAGCAACTTTAAATAGACGTTCAGCACAAGCATATGCTGGACAAAAAAGAGGCATTATGGGGTTTGAGGCGCTTGGCATTTCTGTCAAAAACGCTTCTGGAAAACTCAAATCAAATTCGGCTTTGTTGGAAGAAATTACCGACAAGATGAGTAAGATGAAAAATCAAGCACAAAGACAGCATATTGCTGCCCTGCTGTTTGGGGGTGATGGCAAAGAAATGGCTTCCATGCTTGCACAAGGCATGGCACCCATTAAAGAGCTGTTTGCAAAGGCGAGAAAAGGAAAGTGGCTGATAGGTGCCGATGTTGCACGCTATGCCGCAGATTTAAGTGATAAGCTTGGTGCTTTTAAGAAAAAAATAGGCGGTATCGCGAGCTTTATTGGCGCGCGTTTCATGCCCGTGATCAATGATATGGTTGACGGTTTTTCAAAGTTAATTGATGAAAACCGCGACCTCATTCAAACAACTGTTGCGAGCTGGGCAAAAACCTTAAGAAAAGTCTTTAATGATTTGCTTAATCCTACCTCTGATTTAAGAAAAGGCATCAGTGATCTCACAGAGAGGATTAAAGGCTGGTTCCAATGGCTAGAGCCATTGATTGGTGAAATAACCCTCTTTAAGGTAGGACTTGTGGCACTTGGTTCGTTCATTTTTGGTCCACTCATTGCCGCATTAGCAGCCGTAGGAACTGCTTTTGTTAGCCTTGGTATCACAATTATGACGACACCTATCGGTTGGTTAATGGGTGGCATTGCAGCGCTCTTTGTCCTCTATCAATATTGGGACAAACTCAATGGTTGGGTAGCTGCATCTTTAGCCGCGGTTGGAGCAGTTCTTATAGCTTCAGTTATTCCAGCAATAACCGCTGTTGGTTCTGCTTTTATATCGCTTGGTGTTGCTATCATGACAACCCCCATAGGCTGGATAATGGCTGGTATTGCAGCCCTTATTGGAATTGGATATCTGCTTTATAAAAATTGGGATACGGTCATGAATTTCTTACGAAATTTGTTGAGTTCTTTGGCTAATTTATGCAGTAACATTTTCAGTAACCTCTTTAGTCTCTTTAAAAAGTTTTCACCCCTCTCTTGGATTGCAAAAGGCATAAATGCATTGATTAAATGGTTGCTTGGGGTCGATTTAATGGAAGCAGGTTCCAATCTTATTAATGGGCTTTGGGAGGGCATCAAAAGCAAATGGGGTGATCTATATAACGGATTTGGCAATATGATGAAGAAATTAACCAGTTGGATGCCTAATTGGGTGAAAGAAAAGTTAGGGTTTAATGTTTCAATAGACAAGACTTCAACGCAGACCATTAAAACCTTTACCGAAGAAACCAATACACAGGCAAAAAGAATGCTGGATACAGTAGTGGTTACAAATACCCCGCCTGAAAAACGCAAGAGTGGTTTTAATACAAGTGTCGTTGAAACAGGACAAATGCAGGCAACAAATAAAGTAGGTGCCTTTAAAGCTCCAAAGCCAATTACGGTTCATAAGCCCGTTGAAGTAGACGCCCGTGTAACCATTACAAATCTAAATATTTCCGTCCCCAATGGTCTCAAGGACGAAATCAGAGACGCTGTCAATCAAGCACTTGAACGCTATGCAAAACAGCAACGTTTAGCCATAGCCTCTAGCCTTTCGGATTAAATACCATGATGTTAGCTTTGGGTGGTTTTATTTTTTCGATTGAAACAGCAGCTTATCAAACACTTGATATGTCTTATGGGGTTCCATGGGTAGAGCAAGGACGATTGGGGCGCAAAGCAGCTCTTCAATTGCCTGCCGTTGCAAATGCGGAATTTTCTTTAACTGGTGTGATTTATCCAGATTTCAAAGGTGGTCACAGACAGCTCGAATATTTACGGCAAATGGCACATGAAGGACCTCACATTCTTGTGACTGGTCAAGGCAAAATCTTAGGTAAGTTTGTCATTCTTTCTGTAGAGGAAAAACAAAGCATTTTTCATCATAATGGCATCCCCAAAAAACAAGAATTTACAATAAAGTTGAGAGAATATGGTGAAGACCTATGAGTGATCTTTATATGACCAAAGATGGTGATATGGTTGATGCCATTTGCTGGAGATACTATGCAAAGGGTCAACAAGCCCTTGCTGTTGAACGCGTTTATGCAGCAAACTTTGGTCTTGCAGACTATGGACCCATTTTAAAAGCAGGCATCACGATACTCTTACCAACCCTCCCCTATCCGAAAGCCACACCAGTAATCAGAATTTGGGGTAGCAAATCATGAAACCTTTTTGCATGGTTCTGGCAAATGGAGAGGACATCACAAGAATGCTGATGGACTATGTTTTATCAATTGAAATTACCGATGAAGCAGAAAACAAAAGTGATCGTATCACTATAGAGCTTGATGACCGTGCCCGTGACAGTGATAACGGCTTTCTTGATATTCCTCTTATCGGGACAGTTATTTCTGTAACTCTTGGCTATGAAGGCGGAAAAAACCGCGATATGGGAGCCTATCTGATAGACGAAATTTCTGTAAGCAGCCCACCGCAAAGCTTAAGTGTTACAGGACGCGCCGCCTCTATGAACACGTCTTATAGAACACCCAAAAGCCAATCCTATCACCAACAAACCCTTGGCAGTATTATTCAAGAGATAGCACAGCGCAATGGCTATACACCAAAAGTTGACCCTGCTCTTGCCAAAATTGTTGTGCGTCACATTGACCAAACTTCTGAAAGCGATATGGCTTTTGCCACGCGCCTTGCAGAAAACTATGATGCGGTAGCAAAACCCGTTGATGGCAAATTGGTGCTTGCCAAACGGGGTGAAGGCAAAGCCATTACCGGTGAAACACTCCCTATTGTTGTTATCCATGAAAAACAATGTACCTCTTGGGATTTTAAATACAGTGCACGCGATGAAGCAGGTGCCGCCAATGGATTAAAGACAGATGCAGGAGATGATCAAAAAGCCGCCGCTGATGCACGAGAGCCAGAGGAAATTGAAGAAGGCGAAGATGTTATCCATATGGATGAAAGTGACGCCCCCAATTTGCCTAAAGTAGAGACAGCAGCAGAAACACCTGAAAATCAAGAGCAAGAAGAAGAGAAAAAAGGCGGTGTTATCGCAAACTATCATGATATCCGCAGTGGTGAAAAAAAAGAAGTCAAAGTTGGTAATCCGCCGTTTCATGAACTCAAATACACCTACCACAATCAATCAGAGGCTGTTGCAGCCATTGCGGCTTATCGCAATAAATCATCTCGTGGGAAATCTTCTTTCTCATGTGATATTGGTGGTGATCCTTTTGTGCAAGCAGAAGCAAAGCTTGTTCAGGAGCCCCCTTTCCGCCCCTATATTCCAGCAGAATGGCGCATCAAAAGTGTTAAGCACAAACTTGATAAAACGGGTGGTTACACTACAAAAATGGATTGCGAGCTTTTTGATGAAACCCAAGAAGATGCGGCTGGAAACGTTGCAAACACAACACCAGACAAGGATGATACCCTTGATCCAAACGCTCCACCAGACGCATGTGATGAAGGTGAAGGCGTTATCCATATGGATGAAGAAGATAGATAAACAAAGCTATTTTATGATGATAAAAAGAAATACTATTTTTATTTTACTATTCCTAAAAATACAGCTAAACAGCGTTCAATTTCTACCATTTTATCTGCATGAATGGAGCCGAAAGCTGGACTAACTTTTTCACATCTTACCGTCATAATCTTATCAATCATGACTTGCGAAGGTTTTTGCAAACCATTTTTAGCGTTTGGCTGAATCGTAATGCGGAGTAATGGCGCATCAACAAGTGTGCTAGTAATGGGTAAAACTGTTACACTTGTATGTTCATTGAATTGATTAGCTTGAATGATTAACGCAGGTCTTGGTTTACCAAAATCGCCTTGCATAGCTATTGTGACGAGAGATCCACGCATCATTCTGTCCAGCCATCAACATCCATTAAAGATTGATCCATCAACAACTGCATAGATGTATCTGTTTTATCCATTTTTGCGACTAAGCGACATTGGCGTCGGCACTCTTCTGCAAAGTTCGGTTGACGCGTATCTGGTACCCAAATTTGCATTAAACGCAAACCTGCTTTTCTTTGTGCGTTGCGATGTTTTTGAACGCGTTCATTAACGTGCATTGTAGCCATAACAAAATCTCCATTATGTTTCATGTAACGTATAACACAGAAAAAAGTTACATGAAACACTACTTTTAATAAAACGCAATAATTACAATTTTAATCTATCAATCTGCCCCACCTTTTGTGGGGCTTTTTTATAGGAGCAATACATGAGAACAATATCACCAGAAGGGTTAGCACTGATTAAACAATGGGAAGGTTTACGTCTCAATGCCTATAAAGATGCCATTGGAGTGTGGACCATTGGTTATGGACATACAAACAATGCTGGAAAGCCTTTTATTTACGAAGGCATGACAATCACTGAAAAGCAAGCAGAAGAACTTCTTTGCCAAGACTTAAGACAATTTGAGAATGTCGTTGAACAAGCAGTTCAAGTTGCTTTAACCGATGAACAATTCGCGGCGTTAGTGTCGTTTTGCTATAATGTAGGAACAACAGCCTTTTGTAACTCGACACTGTTAAAAAAGCTCAATCAAGGTGAATATGAAGCTGTCCCTGCCGAGCTACAGAAATGGACCAAAGCAGGCGGGAAGCGTCTTGAAGGTCTCGCACACCGGCGTGCGGCAGAAACAGGCTTATGGGCAAAAGGGGCTTATGTTTCCTCCAATTATCAAACAGTAGAAACGCAAGCACCAACGGGACTTTTTAAAGCTGAAGCTCTTGCACCAGTTATTGGTTCTTTTTCAGGGCTTGGAGGCTTATTAGCAGGCAATGGTCCAGTGCAATGGGCATTTGCTACCATTATGGTTTTAGCCGCATGTGCTGGCATTTTCTTTGTTGCTAAACGTTTTCAGGAACACCGTTTATGATCTTATGGATGAAAAGAAATCTGCTGTTAATAGGCGCGGCTCTAGCCGCTTTTTTTATGGCTTTGGCAAAAGCTTTTACCCTTGGAAAAAAGGCAGAACAGCAAAAGCAAACAGAAAAAACCTTAAAAGCAGCAACAACACGGCTGGAGGTGGAAAATGAAGTTAATCAGAAAAGTGATACTGATGTGCGTACTGCTCTCTCTCGTTGGTTGCGGGACAAATAAGTATGTCTCTTGTGTTGGTTGGTTGCCAATTTATTTAGAGAGGCAAGATGTTAACGTCATCAGTTCCAATTTAGCAAGAGATATCTTAAAGCATAACAAGCAGGGCGAACGTGTGTGTGGGTGGAAACATGGCTAAGAAAAAAACAAAAGACGATACAGAGCTTACAGAAGGAGAAAAAGAAATCCTTCAAGAAATTATCATGACCTACAAAAGTATAAAAGTGATGTCACGTTATACGAGATGGATTGTACTCATTATACTCTTGCTAGCGCTTGATTTTTCACGTCTTATAGATGCATTGGTAAATATTTTTACACAAAAACCAAATATCCGACTCTAAATACATTCTGAGATGTGCGAAACTGTTTAGCAAATGAATTATCAATTTCGCGCGTCTCGCAGATGCAAGAAATAATGTCGTTTTACACATCTCAAACAGTGGTTTTCAAAACATTAACAATTTGATCCCCTTAGGTCGCTCCTGTTATAAATGCAGCCCACTGTTCCATAAGGGTATGTCGTTGTTCTAAAAAATCTGTCCGCATATAAGCTTTTGTCACTGAACTCCCAACGGAATGCGCAAGAACAGTTTCAGCAATCTCAAATGGTGTTGACGTTGTTTCTGCTATCCAGTCACGAAGACTAGATCTGAAACCATGGGGTCTATAATCAAAACCTTTGTCTTTCATGAATTTAGAAAGTGTTACATCAGATATAGGCTTTCCAGAACTCCCAGCAAATAAAAAACCATTTTTTTCAAAGGGGAGAGATTTTTCAATCACTTTTAAAGCTTCATCACTCAATGGCACGCGAAAATCTGAAACCTTTCCTACAATGCCCTTCATATTTTCTTTTGGTATCGTCCATATATCTTTATCTATTTGTTCAAGACGCAAATAGCGCAATGGATACGACCGTACTCCAGTCAAAATAAGCAACTTCAGTGCTAAATTTGAAAGAATCTTATCATCCAAGCTTTGATAAAATGCCGGAACTTCCTGCCATGGCATAGCAGGAATATTTTGAACATTTTGAATAAATTTTCCCAATAAAGCTTTTGCTTTTGGTACCAATTGCATGTCCACATCTATACCACGTGCTGCGGCATGTTTTATAGCAATATTCAAACGTGATAAAGCCTTGCTCGCTGTTTCATTTTTTGTTTTCCAAATAGGCAACAAACACTCTTTTATATCAAATTGCGTTAATTCAGTAATTGCTATATCCCCAAGTTTAGGAAAAACATGCAATGTAAGAGGTACTAACCACCTTGCTGCTTTACCTTCATTTTTCAATTCGCTTTTTTTGGCTTCAAAAGCACTTAAAACTATTTTTTGTAAAGAAATACTATCAACTGCCTGCCGTAATTTTTCATTTTTCCTTTTACGAATCGGGTCAATACCTTGGTGCAAAAGGTCACGGCAAGCTGTAGCTTTAAGCCTCGCTTCTTTCAAAGATACAACGCTACAAGAGCCTAATCCCATTTCACGACGTTTTTTATTGAAATCAAATCGAAAAATCCAACGCCCTTGATTTTGGGCTGTTTTGATAAGCCATAGCCCAGCTCCATCAGCATATTTTACTTTAGATAGATTTTTTACAGATAAGACAGACAGTCTATCACGTGTTCTCGTTCTGCTAACCACCTTCTGAACCACCTTTTGAACCACCTTTTGAATCGCACTTGGAGCGATTTCATTTGATAGCAAGATTATATACAAAAGGCAATTTTATAAATAAAATCAAATAAAAACAGTTAGTTATAAATATAGAAAAAAGTAAAACGCGCAATCAGGTGATAGCGTAGAGAATTCTAAATAAAGAAAAAATAGGTGCACGCCGTCCGCACCACTCTATGTGAATTTTCTTTATTTTCTCATTACTTAGATAGTAAAAACTCTCTTTAAGTTTACTGTTTGCAACTCTATAACGGTATTATAAAGTGATAACTGTAATAATATAAAAGACGAAGCAATCCTTCTTTGCCAACAAATGTTTCAACCACACCTCGTGAACTAAAAATTTTTTATTCTTAACAATTAAGAATCTGAGTAACTCTTCCTTACCTCCTCATTCTCACTCAAAGTCAAAGCCCCCCTTTTTTCACCATAAAATAGTGTTTACAATGCATAAAATTAAAAAATAAAGGCCCTATCAAAGAAATAGGACCTCTTAAATTTAAGCTCCTTTATCCTACAAAATTAGAATTTGTAAGCTATTCCTGCGCGAAAATCATTCGTCTTATACTTAACTTCAATCTCGTCTTTAAATTTCCTTTTACCAAAATCTGAGTAACGATATTCCGCACGCACAACAAGATGGTCTGTCATTGCAAAATCAACACCACCACCGAGAGTATAACCAATCATCGTTTTTGTTACATCCGATGTCCTATTAAATGGCTCACCTCCCGTAATTACTGTCGACAAAATATCCTGAAACTGTCCATAAGCAACACCACCAGCAATATAAGGCATCACATGCCCTGCAGAAAACCCAACACGCACCCGTGTAGCACCTGTCCATTTTTGTTTTAACGTATGATTAAAAGTTAAACTGTCTTTCTCTTCTTTATCCTCTGCAGAAGAGCGAGAAAAGCCTCTGCCCTGTCTCCTGACAATTTTTGCCTTTTTTCGACTTTTTTCTTCTGTATCTAATTCCTCAGTATCACTACCCGATCCTTCAGTGCCCAATCCTTCAGTTCCACCAGCACTCGATTCATCTGCATGAAATCTTGTTTTTGTATCCTTTTTTTCCGTTAAAATGATATCCGTATCAATCCCCATAATAAAATTATTACCGAGATCAAAATTAACACCCGCATAAAAACCACCTATAAACCCAGAAAGATCGGGCATATGCTGTTTCTCGACAGGTATCCATGGTTTACTTTTACTACCCTCATCAGGATAGAGAGGAATATTAACATCAGGCGCTGTTGCAGAAATCTTACTTGAAAAGCCACCAACTTGCCCCCCGAAATAAACACCTCCCCAAGAAAAAGGTGAAGAAGCAACAACTTCTGAGGCAACATGTACTGGCTCTTCGTGAGCCACCACATCTGCAGCCTGTACTATAGAAGGTGAAATCAAAGAAAAAACAGATGCTGTTATAAATTTTGTATTCATAAAATTATACCCCATTGCTAAATTTAAATATAATCAAAAATCACATTTAGAAAAACAAAGTTTTATAAAATCTTATGCTGCAAAATCGCATGTACTCCTTTATAGTTACATTTAAATCTATTACTATATTAATATATCATTACATCAAAATTTAATATTATCAAATAAATTTTAAAATATTATAATAATGATTACTTCAAATAATAAATATTTAATAAAAATACATATTATCTTGTCAAAAGGAGGAAATATAAAACATTTTGTATTAAAATTACCGCAAAAAAATCACAAAATAGTATATTTTATGCCTTTTTTTATGAAAAAATTCTAAAAATGATGTAATTATTTTTAGAAAATCGATGTTCATTAACAATACTATAAATACCTCAATATTCTTACATCCAAAATGCATACTGTAGATTCTACATAGTATAAAAAAACATCCATTTTATACTAAAATCATACCTTTTTTTTACCATTTTCTAAAGGATGAGATTATTAATTACACACAATATCATTATCCTTCTAAATCTTGTCCCCAAACAAAAATTCTCAATCATTTTATTTAAAAATTGCTCTTCCCCTACTGATTTCTATATTATCATCTGCCTTTATTGCAAAACGGTCTTTATTAGGAAAAGTTATAAAACATCCCTTCATACAAATTGTAATTGTTTGATGAGTATTTAAAGAAATTTTTGAAGGTATACTTCCTTCAACAACAATAAGAGATTGTATCTTTAAATCAGTATTCTTCACTGTTGCAGCAAAAGCTGTTATGGTAAAAATACTTAATAGAATAACTGTAATCAAAATATAAGTATATTTCAGCATTCTAAGATTCCTTCCTCAGCAAAACGCTTATATAGGCTAAATCGAAGAGCATTGGTTACATGAGAAGATGAGGTAATATTAGGCACATAAATAGCCAAATTAAAGGAAAAACTCTTACGATCAAATGCTGTAAAACTCACCTGTGGGATAGGATTTTTTAAAACGCCTTCTGTCGCAGAAGCAATCTCTAACAAAATTTCAGCAACATGCTCTGGAGCAACCTTAGATGATACAGTAACTGGTATATCAATTCGTCCTACTTTATTACGTCGTGTCCAATTACTAACGTTGTTATTAATAAGGCTTGAATTGGGAATAATAATCGTCTTACGCTGAATTGTCTCAAGTTCCGTTGCACGCACACTAATACGCTTAACAACACCCCCTACTGATCCAGATTCTATATAGTCCCCTATTTTAAATGGTCTTCCAACTAAAATAATAAGTCCAGAGACAAAGTTTTGGACAATATTCTGTAAACCAAAACCTATACCAAGTGAAAGTCCTCCAGCAATAAGAGCGAAATTTCTAAGATCCAAACCTGCCATTGATAATCCGGTCAAAGAAGATACAACAACGCCTCCATAACTTATCACTGTTTTGATAGAATTACGTATACCAGAATCGAACTCTCCATGAACCAACACCACATTATCTAACCAACCAATAAATCGGCGAATAAGAAACCAGCAAACACAAAAAGAAATAATTCCTGTTACAAGAGAAATCAAAGAAAGACTAATATTTCCAATCTGAAAACCGGTCACCGATTGCCACAAAACTGCTTTTAAATCAGAATAGGAAAATCCAAACTGTACAGCAATTGGCATTGCACAAAATATAACAACAAATAAATTGAGAAAAACGCTCACAAAAACTCCCAATTGATTCATCGTTTTTTCTTCTAAATGAAACCTCTGCATCAAAAGATGACCAACCGTTGTTTTCATAAATTGGTCTTTAGTTCCAAGTGCTTGAGCGCTTTGTATTCCTAAATACATGAGAACTAAAAATGCTCCATCAATCATAATTTGCTGCGTAATAAAACGCGCAAGTCCAACGTAACCTAAAAAATTCAATACAAAGAGCAGTAACCCCAAGCCAATAAGAGGAATGCGTATATAAAATGGCCAAAAGTATGGCTCTTTTTTTTCTTCTTGAACACGCCTACGTCTAAACCGCAAAGGTACAAATGATATTATAAATAGCAATATCGCTACAAGAAAAACAGCAATAAAACTTTTAGCAATTGTTAAAGATAGAGGCGCTGAAATGATTTGATAAATACTATCAAGAACAGCGTCAAATGCCAAAATACCCCCTAAAGAAGTGAGTAAAATCACTAATTGATAAGCAGACGATGATGTAATCTTGAGAAGACCTACATGGGGCCTATTCGATGATAGAAGAACAACCGCTAATCGATTGATTAAAAATAATAAAATAATTTGACAACCTATCATATCAAAAACTGTTGTAAGCTTACCTAGATCTAAGTTAAAACTACGAAACAAAAACAACACAAGATAAACGCAAAGAATACATACAAGTGAAGGTAAGAGAACTGAAATAAAGGCGATCAATAAGCGTTGTAAATAAGATATTTCCTCATTAGACTTCGTAAAGTGGCAATACACATGAACAAGAACTTTTTGAGAAAAATACGAAAGTCCCAAAGTAATAAAAAGTGGAATTAAAAAGCAAAGAAATAGTTGTAAAAACTTGAAGTAAAATATAAAATTCCACCAAGAATTTAACAACACAAGAAAATCTGATGAAGCCTCTTTTGTTTTTTGGACGAGATGTTTAACCATCGGAATCGAAAACTCAAGCCTATACGTAAGCGTGCGTTTAAAAAGCTCCCGAGATTGAGAAATAGAAAGTTCAGCTATTCTATTTGCCGCTAAGAAAATTGCTTCAAAACGAAGCATGATACTGTTAATTTTAGCTTTTTGCTCTATCAAATAGGAATATTCCTTCACAGAGCTTTTCAGTTTTTTCACGTCACGATGGAGCTCCATTAATTGATCAAGAAGTGTATTAATCTCATTAAGAGGAGGACGCAAAACAAATGCTGCCTCAATAGCACGTTCACTGATATCTTGTGCACGTAACCGTAATTCTTCTAAAGCACGCTCATCTTCTGGCTTTCTGTCAAAATCTCTTTTTAAAGTTTCAGTATTTTCTTCAAGAGTCTTAATAATCAACTGTTGTTGCAGAATAATTTCATCAACTGAATAAGAAGCTATCGTTTGTTCGACAATTGTATTTTGTGCCCCCCTATTACCCCATGCACCAGAATTAAATACAAAGATAATCCCCAAAAGAAGGAAAAGTATGTGGATGTTTTTTCTACAAAATGAATACATATCTACCTTATGAGCACAAAAGGGATTTTATTTTTCTCTTTTAAATATGGTATAAAGTAGATATTTTCAACTTTTATAGAATAATCTTATAAAAGCTTTCCCTTATCCTATAATACTGGTAATAAGATAAAAGAATGATAAATAAGCTGAACTCAATAAGATTAAAGAAGGCACTCTAGCATGTTTTTTTTGCACCTTTATTGCAAAAAAGAAGATTTTCTTCCTTTGACAACCTGGATTTTTCTATCCAGTTTAGGTGTATTCTTGACGAGCAACCTAGAAACGCGTGCTTATTTAATCAAACAATCACACACCAATAATGTCATTAAAACGAATAGATTTGATTTACATCATAAGTGTGATCAGGTGAATGTTACCACAACTGAAAACAAAAAACTTGTAACACTCCATACAGAATCTATTTTTATGAGGACCTTTCAAAAAATCCTAACATTGGATTTCTTTTTAATAAAGATTCCAGCTGTTGACACACGATTTCGTAACGTTAAAACACAATATTTCTCAAATAAACGCGCTCCTCCCAATGAACATACTTAATTCTCTTCCTTGAATATAAAAACGATCATCTTATTTTACTTGTGCTTTTAACTTTGAATAACTGTTAGATTGCCTATTTACGGAATATATCATGCGTACACCTGGTTGGTTAACTACCCTTTATTGTTTTATTCTTTTAAGCAGCATTTATGTTGCCTTACCCAATTTATTTTCACACGAACAAGTTAAAAACTCGAAATTCTTACCCGACACCCGTGTAGCACTTGGTCTTGACCTTCAAGGAGGCTCTTCTCTCCTGCTCGAGGTTGATAGCAAAACGTTAAAACGCGATCAGTTACATATAGTTTTAAGCAATGTGCGCAATGTATTGCGTGAAAAACAAATCCGCACCTCAAGTGTGCGTATCGTTGAAGATAGCGTTATTGCCCTTATTTCTGACCCATCGCAAACTGAAAAAGCACTCTCTGCTTTGAAAACATTAATAACCCCCATACACAGTAGCTTTGGCACAACAGAACATAACATCACGATCAGTGCTCAAAATGAAACTCTCCGCGTCACATTAACAGAAGCTGGTATAAAAGACCGTGTCAGCAATGCTATTGAACAAAGCTTAGAAATCATCCGTCGTCGTATAGATCAAGTTGGTGTTTCAGAACCAGCCATCCAAAAGGTCGGAAATGATCGTATTATGGTCCAATTGCCTGGACTACAAGATCCAAAACAACTGCGTGATCTTTTAGGAACAACCGCTAAGATGAGTTTTCATCTTGTTCCTTCTAATGTGGACCCCAATAACCCCCCTATAGGTGTTTCTATTCTCCCTGGATACACTGATGCAACACAACATTATGCAATTTATGATCAAATTGCTTTAGATGGAAATGTCCTGAAAGATGCCCGTGCAGGTTTTGACCCCCAAATACCAGGACGTTCCATTATTTCATTTACGCTAGATTCCGCTGGTGCAAAAATATTTGCCGATATAACACGACAAAATATTAACCGTCCTTTTGCCATTGTTCTGGATAATAAAGTTTTAACCGCTCCGACCATCAATAGTGTCATTCCCAATGGACAAGGTCAAATTACAGGAAACTTTGACCCCAAAGAAGCCTCAACTCTGGCTGCTCTGCTTCGTGCTGGTTCCCTCCCCGCACCACTCACGGTCATTGAAGAGAGAACCGTAGGTCCAAATCTTGGTGCTGATGCTATCCAAATGGGACTTTACACCGGCATAATTGGCTTTATTCTTGTTGCAATTTTTATTTTTCTTCTCTATCGTATTTGGGGATTAATTGCCAATATAGCACTAGCTCTGCACACAATTTTAACATTTGCTGCACTGAGTCTTTTGGGAGCTACGCTTACGCTGCCTGGTATTGCTGGTATTATTTTAGGCATCGGTATTGCCGTTGATGCTAATATCCTTATCAATGAACGTATCCGTGAAGAAAGTCGAAAAGGTGTGGGTGCTTTTGCAGCCCTAGATCGTGGATTTAAACACGCTTTTGCAACCATTGTTGATGCAAATGTTACAGCAATTATAGCGACCGTCTTACTATTTTGGTTCGGGACCGGTCCCGTTCGTGGTTTTGCCGTAACAATGTTGCTTGGTATTATCATCTCCATGTTTACAAATATCACCATTGTACGCATCATCATGATTTGGATCGTTCGTAAATGGAAAATTAAAAAATTGCATATTCACTCTGCTTTCAACATCATGCCACAAAACACAACTTTCCACTTTATGAAAGCACGTTTCATTGGTATTGGCGTCTCAATTGTTTTATCAATGGCTTCAGTTTTTCTCTTTTTTAAGCCTGGATTGAATTTTGGTATTGATTTCATTGGCGGAAGCCAAATGAGTATTACCACGAAAGGACCAGCAGATCTAGCAACTCTGCGTTCCAAGCTTTCTACTCTTAATATTGGTGAAGTTACCTTGCAAAATATTGATAACGAAAATACCGTATTAATTCGCATGCAGAAACAAAGCGGTGGCGAAGCACAACAAACCACCGCCATTGATAAGGTCAAAACAGCTGTACAAAATATCTATCCCGATACCACATTCGATCAAATAGAAGTTGTTGGTCCCAAAATTTCAGGTGAGCTTGCCACAGCTGCTTTTACTGCTGTTATTCTTGCGGCTATTGCCATGTCTCTCTATATATGGTTACGCTTCGAGTGGTTCTTTGCCATTGGAGCAATTATCACTCTCATTCTAGACACCACAAAAATGATTGGCTTTTTTGCTTTATTTCAATTTGATTTTAATTTAACGGCTATCGCCGCACTCTTAACAATTGTTGGATATTCTATAAATGATAAAGTTGTCGTCTATGATAGGATGCGCGAAAATATGCGTCTTTATAAAAAAATGCCGTTGCGCGAGCTGATTGATCTGTCAATTAATCAGGTTCTTGTACGTTGTTTTTTTACATCAGCCACAACAATTCTTGCGATGCTCCCCATGGCGATATGGGGTGGAAGTGCTGTTCATAATTTTGCATTACCCATGGTCTTTGGGATTATTATTGCAACATCATCCTCTATCTTTATTGCTGCTCCTATTTTACTCCTGCTAGGAAATTGGTGGCGTGAGCGAAATAATCGTGCAAATATCAAAGTGAAATAAAAATGCCCTTTAATGCGTATGGTACATCTCGCCTCTCTTCTCATAGAAATATAGTCGTTTTCATTCATTCGCTTTTTGATCAAGAATAGTAAATAATCCATGCTCCACGACACACCACTTATCACAACTATTGTTGCAGGCTTATGTTTAGCATTTCTCTTGGGAATGATTGCTAGCCGTTTACGTATTTCACCCCTTGTAGGCTATTTGTTAGCTGGTGTTATTGTGGGACCCAATACAGGCGGATTTAAAATAGATTCCGTCATCATTAATCAACTTGCTGAAATTGGTATTATTTTGCTGATGTTTGGTGTTGGGCTCCACTTTTCATTAAAAGACCTTTTATCTGTCAAAGCTATTGCTGTCCCCGCTGCTATTGCACAAATGGCATTTTCTACTTTTCTAGGTTTGTGCCTTGGTCTGATTATGGGATGGGGCTTTAGTGGAAGTTTGATTTTCGGTCTTGCTTTATCCATAGCAAGTACCGTTATCCTGCTACGTGCTTTGCAAGAGCGTCATCTTATTGAAACAGAAAAAGGACGCATTGCCGTTGGATGGTTGATTATTGAGGATTTAGCAATGGTCCTTATACTTGTCCTCATCCCTTCCTTGGCAAGTGCCCTCAGCAATACCAAAAAAGAAGCGTTGGATCCTCTTGTTCAATGGTTGGATTTAAGTATTTGGGGTATTTTTGGTCTCACTATCCTAAAAGTAATTGTATTTATTGCACTTATGCTCGTCATTGGGCGACGCGTTATCCCATGGCTTTTAAAAATGAGCGCACAATCGGGATCACGTGAATTATTTCGTCTTAGCGTCTTTGCTATTGCATTAGGAGTAGCTTTCGGAGCCGCTCATTTATTTGGAGTTTCTCTTTCTCTTGGTGCTTTTTTTGCTGGTATGGTCATGAGCGAATCAGAATTAAGCCACCGTGCCGCGGAAGAATCTTTACCACTGCGCGATGCTTTTTCTGTTCTCTTTTTTGTTTCTGTAGGCATGTTATTTGACCCCGAGAAACTCTTAACTCATTTTTTCCCTCTCTTAGCAACCTTATTCATTATCGTAATCGGAAAATCTGCTGTTGCCTTTTTCATCGTTAAAGCTTTTCGCTATTCTAATGCAACAGCTTTGACTATTTCTGCAAGCCTTGCCCAAATCGGAGAATTTTCCTTTATCCTTGCTGGTTTAAGTTTAAGCTTAGGACTTTTAAACAATGACGCTCATGATTTAATTCTTGGAGGAGCAATTTTTTCTATTTTGCTCAATCCTCTTGTTTTCATTGCCTGTAATAAAATTAAAAAACGTCTAGAAAAAAATTCTGCATCTTCACAAAATACCCAAACAATTATTGATATTGATCCACAAGATCCTGACCAAGATTTTTTACCGATGACCTTTAAAAACAACCATATCGTAATTATTGGCTATGGTCGTATCGGTAAGTGTGTTGCATTATCTTTAATAAATAGAGATGAACCTATAGTGATCGTAGAAGAATCAAAACGCCTCTCTGATAAAGCGATTGCAGATGGCTTTGAGGCTATTTGCGGCAATATCATTCAACAAGAAATAATGAACGCAGCAAATATAAATAATGCACATAAAGTTGTTATTACAATGCGAAGTACCATTGAAGTAGGAGAATGTATCGTGAATATCCGTGATATGAAGAAAGATATCCAGATAATCACACATGCATTATCCGACACAGAAACAACATATCTCATTGATTTAGGTGCTGATGTTGTAGTAACAGATGATGAAGAAATTGCCAATGGCATTATAGAGTATATAACAGAACGAAGATCTGTAAGGAATATGCTCAATCATGAAAATTTACAGAAAACATAAAATGGATACAGAATCGTGAAAATAAAGCAATTTATATGGCCATTGATTGGTATCTTAGCAATGCTGGTATCTATTCGAATTCTTTACATGAAGCTCTCTGCCATTTCATTTGGGGATGTATTGGAGCGCTTGAGCAATTTAAATGCACAGCACTGGTTATTAGCCTGTTTATGTTCTCTCCTAGCTTATGCTGCTCTTGCTGGATATGATCGAATTGCCTTGCAACATCTAGGCCATAAAATTTCTTGGATTTTTATCGCTATATGTTCATTTACAACCTACGCTCTTTCACACAATATCGGTGCTTCAGTTTTTTCTGGTGCCGTTGTACGCTATCGCGCCTATAAAATGAAAGGATTAAACGGAACAGAAATCGCAATATTAGTAGGTTTTTGCTCTTTTACTTTTGTAATCGGCACAATCTTACTTTTGGGAATCGTTTTGGTGCTGCAACCCGAAATTATCACCCTCATTCATAAAGAACTTCCTGAATGGCTCGGAACAACGGCTGGAGCAATTTTACTCAGCTGTATAGCACTTTATACGTTTGGCAGCTGGCTTCAGTTAAAACCCTTACGCTTAGGTAAAAAAATTCAACTCTCCTATCCACGGCTGAAAATTGTTATTCAACAGCTTCTCATTAGCCCTCTAGAGCTTTTAGGAGCAGCAGGAATTATATATGCTGTTCTCCCACATAACGCAGATATTCATTTTATATCTGTTCTTGGTGTTTTCCTAGCGTCTTTTACGATAACTCTTCTCTCTAATGCTCCAGCAGGAGGAGTAGGAGTTCTTGAAGCTCTCTTCATAACAGGCATGCCCAATATAAATCCAACCGATGTTATTGCAGCGCTTATTGTCTTTAGAATGTTTTATTTGATTATACCGCTCATCCTTTCATTATTTGTGGTCGTCATTTTTGAGGCGCGACAATATTGGAAAAGAGTCCCCAAAACACCACCGGAATAAATAAAAGGCTATCAATGACTTCTTTTTTGTGTACCTATAAAAGAACAAAACACCATCGTGTTGCCAATTTACATATCTTTTTTAAGAAACCTCTCTCAACGCTCTTCTCCATTACACAGCAGTACCCATAAATGGTATAATAGTAAAGCTATTGTTGCACCATCAACTTTATACTTAATAAAAGATCAAGCCTGCGCCATTATACTATTTTTCCAATGTTATGATAACTTTTAGCACTTAAGAACATTAATAAGAATTATTTTCATGCCTTTCTTCAATAGTCTTTATCCACACGTTAATCCCATTTATGATGCACAAATGAATGATTTTAATTAATTTATTATAAGAAGGATTGAAACAAAAGAAGTTTATGATAGTAAAGTTTTTTCAAACAAAGAATAATCAATTCTTTATAAATCAATATATTATAATGAATCTAAGTAGCTTTCTTAATATTTATATTTTTAGAGGTTTAGCTAACGGAAAGACAGCATAGCGTAACCACATAGCTTAATATTTTAAAACTTTAAGCCTCATTAAATTTTATTGTCTTTCGTTTAACAGGTATTAACTTTAAACAATTAAATTGATATAATTTTATTCCTTGTATGTCCAGCTAACTACTTCATTTTATCTTGATTTACCCTCTTGGAATACTGATGATTATTACAGAAGTTTTTTGTTTAAGCGGGAGAGTTATCAAAAAATATCCACGCTGCTGACACAACTAAAGTGTAAAGTTTCTTCTGTCTTTAAACAATATGCTAAAAATCCAAAAAAATTTTAATCAATTTATATTAAAAGAAGTGAAAACTGTTGATTTTTATACCCCTTTTTAAATAACACAATTGTCGGTAAGAAGCTTCTCCTTACCAATTGCAACTTAAAAAAAGAAACAATACGCATTAAAAGATCTTTAAATGTCCTTTGGAAGTTCTTTGAGTCCCCTAAAAAGTACAAAAACCGATGACTAAGCTATATCAACAATCTTCACTTTTAAACAAACAGATATGGGGAAATCCTACTGCCCAATTTTATTTAGAAAATCGTACCTTAAAAAATTACGCAATCAATAAGTTATTTACGGTATAAAACCAAATGGTGGGTGATGAGGGGATCGAACCCACGACCCGCTGATTAAGAGTCAGCTGCTCTACCGACTGAGCTAATCACCCATAAGTTTCTCAAAAAATGAGAATGAGCGTTTCTATAACGCTCCTAAGAGTGGATGTCTAGATATTTTGTTGTTTGTTATATGAACTCATTGTCTGTAAGGTTAAAAATATGATATTCACCACTTGATCTTATATAAAAATAAACTCATTATAAGAAGCTTTATAAATAAATGTTCTGATTGTTATACAGAACCTATAGTTAGAGGATTATCGAGCATAATGCCCGAGCGAAAATTAGAAGAACCTTCTTGTGGTTGTAAGCGGGATGGGGCATCATTTTGTTTTATCAACAATCACATGCATTCAAGCAATATTGTGCTGTTTTTTTCTTTGAATATAAGTTTTTTTACATTCAATGTTCATGATCCAATATACGAATAAAAGCCTATGAATTTTTTTTGTCAATCGCGCGCTTTTAAGCTTCTAAAAGGTAATGAATGATGGAATGGATCACTGATCCCCATGCGTGGTTTGGTTTGATCACGCTGGTTTTTCTCGAAATTGTTTTAGGAATAGATAACCTTATCTTTATTGCAATTTTAGCTGAAAAATTGCCACTGCATTTGCGTGACCGCGCACGCTTTATAGGTCTTACTTTAGCATTAATTATGCGGCTTTTCCTTCTTACCGTTATTGGATGGGTTATGAGACTCGATAGGGTAATTCTTTCACTTTCATCTTTTGTATTTAGTTGGCATAGCTTTATTTTAATCGGTGGTGGAGCCTTTTTGCTCGCAAAGGGAACGCTAGAATTACATGAAAGGTTAGAAGGAGTATCACATGAAAGAAAAACAGGCGTTGGTTATGCTGTTTTTTGGCAAGTAATCGTCCAAGTCGTGGTGCTGGATGCTGTTTTTTCACTAGACAGTATTATTACCGCAACAGGTATGATTGCAAAAGAGCAGGCAGCAGTTATGTATATCGCAGTCATAGCTGCTATGGGAGTAATGATGTGCGGATCTGGTGCTCTTATGCGTTTTATTAATCGTCATCCCACTATTGTAATCCTTTGTCTTGGTTTTTTGATGATGATTGGTTTTACTCTCATTGTTGAAGGATTTGGTTTTCATATTCCAAAAGGGTATTTGTATGCTGCTATTGGTTTTTCTGTTCTCATCGAAGCTTTTAATCAAATTGGACGTCGTAACCGTGAAAAAATGATTAAAACGAATGATCTACGCAGTAGAACAGCTGATGCTGTTTTGAGGCTCTTAGGAGGAGGAAGCAAAGATAGTCACCTTGCTGAGACTGTAGATGTTATTGCTGAACAGGCCGCAGCTTCTGAATTGTTTAGACCAGAAGAAAAGGAGATGATTCGTGGTGTTCTCGATTTAGCTGATCGCCCTGTTCGCTCTATCATGTCGCCGCGTAATGAGATTGAGTGGTTAGATTTAAATGCTGATGAAAATGAAATGCGTGAAGAATTACAAAAGGTTAAACATAGCCGCTTAATTCTTGCGCGTGAAAAAGTGGATGAATTTGTTGGCGTTGCATTGACAAAAGATCTTCTTTTGAATTTGGCTGAGGGGAAAAAGATTAATTGGAAAAAAGCTATGCGAGAACCCCTCGTTGTTCATGAAAACACAAGTGTTTTACGATTGATGGAGCAATTACGTCATTCTTCGATTCAGCTTGCAATTATTGTTGATGAGCATGGATCTTTTGAAGGAATTGCAACACCAACCGATATTCTTGAAGCTATTGCAGGAGACTTTCCTGATGACGATGAAGAACTCATGATCGCAGAACAACTTGAAAATGGCAGTCTTCTTGTTGAGGGATATGCTGATATCCGCCGTTTAAGTGGTTATCTTGGACGTAACCTTGTGGATGAAGCAGATCGTTATACGACTCTGGCAGGCTTTATGCTTTGGCAGTTTGGTCATTTACCAAATGAGGGAGAAAGTTTTGAAACTGATGGTTTACACTTTAAAGTGATTGAAATGGAACGCAGAAACATATCTAAAATCCTTATTTCTCCACTTGTATCACCAGAAAAAAGCTAATTCTTTTTATAAGCAAAATGAATAAAAAGATTTTTTTATGATTAAAAATTGAAAAGAATAAGCAGCTGATAACTCAATTGCATTTCATTATTTTTATATTTTTTTTAAGCGTAAAATAATGACATACAAAAGTTATATTATCAATGAACTTTCCATTATAAAAAATTTTCATTGATGATTGACGAAAAGCTGGAAGAGAGAAAATGGTGCAAAATTATTTGTCAATGGTCATTAATCTCAAAACAATGAATATATACAACATATTGATTTATAATAATTATTTATTACAATATTACCTTCACATCAAGAAAGCCTCTTTCAAACATCAGATTTCCGCCAATGGATAAAACTCCACCATTGTTGAATTCACTCAACTGATGATGGCATCTTTAAACCAGACTCTGGCTCCTATAATCTTTTTAGATCTTCTTGATATTTCTTAAGGAGCTATTCCTTAGCTTTTGTTTCGATAAATTTAGCTATTTTTTTCCTTCCAAGAATGAAACTCCACCTCTCTGGAAAGCTCTTATTAAGAACTTTGTTTTTCTTCCAGATGGTTCATATTTTTTACTACTTTTGCAATGAAAGCGTAGCTGTGTTGCTTAGATTTGACTACTTCTTTGACTACAGCCAATGCACGTTCAAAATGAATCTGTTGGGTATTTTCATCAAAGCCTAAATGATCCTCTGCACTGAAACTTTGATAATAAGATTGTAAGGTTGCAACATCACCCAATAAAGCCAGTGCACCAATATGAAGTAAGCTATAATCTGCATCATCTACCTTGATAACCTTTATGTGCCTCCAACTTCACTCTATCGCCAAGGTGGTGCTCCATATCTGGAATAAAAGCATTTATGAAGATCAATTTTTTCTATCGCCTATTTCAAGACATAATCAAGCTTAATTCCAACCAATCTGCATATATTCCTTCTTCACAAACTCTCAACCCCTTTTTATAAAAATCAAGTTGTAGATCCTGTAAGTGCTGAGAATTGATAGGGATCAATTACCATACAGGCAGCAGATAAAATACCAGTACTAATCGAAACTCCAACATCAACTTACGGATAACCTTTGATAATTGCGTCATTATAAAGAATTTGTACTTCACAATCTGGGAGTTGATAACATGCTGAATAATTATCTAACTCTTTAATTTTTTCAACAAACCAATCAAGATTTTTGAAGAACACTGTTGCACTCTCCATGATTAAAAAATTCTTTGCTCTACCTCAAAAGAGGTTGTATCCATATCAAAAGTCAAAAGCGAAGCAGATTTTTGCAAACAAAAGTGATAACGCCGTGTAAGAGAAGAATCTTATCAATAAGGTCTTTGGTGATTTCTTTTGCAACGTCTAAACGAGATGGAATCTTATTCATAAAAAAAAATATAATAAAGTCAATAGTTTGTGTGCAATTATTCTATATGAATCCCATTTAAAATCTACACTTTTATACGTGATTTAATTAACCATTTTTCATAAACAATTACCATGTATGGATAGACCATAAAACGCATGTAAACATTCAAATGAAGTGAACGCAGCTATCATTCATAACAGTTCATAAATTTTATGATACGTTTTTATCACACACAAATCGCATTATTAAAAACGTAATCGTTTGAAATTATCGATAACATAAATTGCATGCGTTTAAAGAATGGTATGGGGTTTACTCTTTTTTTGAGCTAAACCTTAAAAGAAATAATCATTTGAAACTATCATAGAATAGGTTTTAATTCATTAAGGGCACATAAAAGGATTTAAAGACAAGTCGATTTAAAGCGCCGCTTACTAAAAAGTTAGTCAATAATAAGCAGACATTATATAGATATTATCATCACAACAGGTAATGAAATTGATAATGTTATGTCGTAGAAATCAAAAGATTTTTAATGATATAACGCAGGCAAACAAGCAAAAAACGTTTTAAAAGTTACAGTTTAAAAATACGAAACCAAATGAAGTCCCCTCAAATTTGAGGATACTTATTAAGACAAAGATAAGTAGATAAATTTCAAAAGGATTGCAATCATATTACAAAGGCATGGTGTTTTACTCAATTTTGAGTCAAAAGCGACAATGTTTAAAGAATGCTCTATTCTAAAGTTAACGAGCTCAAATTTGAGCTGATTAATTTTGCCAGCCCAAATATGGACCGGCTTATTTGCAGAGAAGTTAAGTTTAAATGCAAAGTGAAAATACGCTTATGAGAACCTCACTAAATGAACGTTTAAAGACATAAAATGATATCTCTATAAAAACGTTTGAAACCTAGATTTATAACAGTTTAAAAGCCTTAGATTTTATAAAAAGCGGTTGTTTATTGTCTTATGAAAAGCTGCTTTTAAAAACCAATGTTCGTAAATGTAAACAACGGGTTTTGTTACAAATATTCACTTAATATGCATTTTCTCTTGAGAGTCTTGATATGAACCTACCAAGCATTGAGACATTTTGATAATGTACTTTGTGTCAAATGACCACTTCAAAAATGCGAGCGTTATTCTTAATACGCTTTATAGCCATACATAAAGTGTTTATAGGTTCTGTAATTCAAATGAGTGATTAAAGATCATATCTGTCATTTACGTTCCTTTTGATCAGTTTTAATCAATAGAATAGAGCGTTTGCAATATGATACGTTTTGTATACATGCATTCATTATTGACTTCTTTTGTATGATCTGTAGTACCTCTATTTAAAAGCAGCGTCATATCAATTGGCACAGCTTTCTTTTATGATGCGTTTATAACCATCAAAGAAGCACCCTCCACGTCTGTCATTTATTCTGTTTATCAATCTTGATAACATCATCACTTTCATAAACCTCTCAATTTATGGGAACCGAATATAAATCGCTATGTCTTTTTATTCTTGCATTGCCATATACATTACTTCTAATCACGATATAATCAGGAGATCTTGGCATAGCCATAAACAGAGCCGTAGACCTTAGTATGACACCCCACGCTAGCATTGCCGTAAACCTTGCCTAACAACCGCATGATCATAAACCGCGGCATTGCTATGAATACGTGCACTACCGGATAATTTTGCATTCCCATAAACCCGCGCTTAATGATAAACTCAAACGTTATAAGAAAGATGAGCATTGTCATAAACATGAACACCAAAATACACATGGGTTTTATCACATATAAGGGTATTGCCATACACATAGCCACCAATGGCAGCATTGCCATAGCCCCTTATATTTTCATAAACACAACCAGATTTTACAACACAGACATTATCAGCAACCCAGCAATTACCATCATGAGAGAGATTGCTTTCATTTTCAATAAAAGCATCCAGATCGCTTTTTTTACATCACCAAAATCGTTTAAAGCACGAATGCGATAATATATACATATACATGACCAGTCACGAAATCCATTTGATTGATCTATTCATATTTTGGATGGTTTTTTCTGATTAACAGGAGCGGTTTCATTTGCAATGAAAGAAATAACGGAGGTGTTTTTTGATATAGTTATCATAATTAAACCTGTATGTTTTTAAAAGTTTTGAACAGACATTAAGCCAGCTCCAAACCAAATGTTTGTTGCATCAAGCGCTCTGTTCAAACTAATAATAACATATTCATTACCTAGTAGTAGAATACCAACTCCTACACCTGCATAAAGCGAAGCAATAATCCGCCCATATGGCTATGCTGCATGACCATAATAGAACCCAAAACCATTATTGCTACACTCGCAACACCAGCAGCAAAACGGATCAAAAGGACTAAGTGTTAACGCCATGAAAATAATTAAGTGCACTCATCACTATAGCTGCACAAGATAGTATGCGAGGAGCAAGAAATATAATCCCAATTCTGCCAAACGTAAAGAACATACTCCCAACTAAATAACCACCATAATTAGCGTTCAGTATATAAAAAAGTTGATTAAAAGTAAACAATCCCTCATCCAACATAACTGGCAATATTGGTGTATAGAGAAATCACCAGATACCCATATCAAAACCATATCGAATACAGCATTTTGAAACAATTCAAATCTTAACGGTTGTTTTTTCCCCCTTAATTATTCCTTTAACTGGTGATATTTCTCATCCGCGTTCCATATCACCATAACAGCCTTTAACTCCAAAAATAGAATAAAAGCAAATTTAGCTATCTATTTTAATGCTCAAAACAATATATTTAGCGGTCTACTATCAACATCGCCAGATCAGTTTTACAATAACATATTGAATTAATATGTATTTTTATGTTATAAATGTTTATAGTTAAATTGAAAGCATATTTAGATAACCTTGCTTTTTTATCTCGATATTCAAAATGACTAACCGAAAAATTATATACGCAGCCGTAAATTTTACTTCTCTTAAAATCATTTGCTTATTCGCTGCAAAACTTAATAAACAACTCAAATAACCATTTTCATAAAAGAGGAAATTGGCTTCTTTTAGATAATATTGTTATTTAGTATGATATAAAGTTGAAAAATTTGGTGCACCCGACAGAATTCGAATCTGTGACCTCTGCCTTCGGAGGGCAGCGCTCTATCCAGCTGAGCTACGGGTGCTTCACACTGATTATTAAAATCAGTTATGGTCTTTTAACTAATCATACTCTTAGCTTCAATGCTAAATTATCATTCTAATAAAAAAATTACTCGTTTGTAATTTATCTAACGACGCATTCCTTTTACTTTTTAATGATACTTTACCTTGAAATAACTTCTCTTTATTCAATGCTCTTTTTATTATAAAAAGAGCTTTTATTACAACTTCAAAACTCTCAAAAATAAGTTACAACATAAATTATAAGTATCAGGATAATTTTTAAATGGCTACATTACCAAGTCGCTTTCATTTTATTTCCGCAGAAACTGAGGAGGCTATCAAAGCTACCCATAAATTAATTTCCGTTTATGGTCATTCTTCTCTGGAAGAAACTGATATTGTTGTTGCAATCGGTGGTGATGGGACAATGTTACAAACCGTACGAGATATCATGAACACAGGCAAACCTATTTATGGTATGAATCAAGGTTCTGTAGGGTTTCTTATGAATGAATTTCATGAAAAAAAATTGCCCAATCGTATTGCTGCCGCACATAAAAAAGAAATCCATCCCCTGCGCATGATTGCAAAATCTGAATGTCAAGATTCTATCGAGGCGCTTGCAATTAATGAAGTATCCCTCTTTCGGCAATCTTATCAAGCGGCAAAAATTCGCATCACCATTGATAACAACGTACGCATGGAACAATTAAGTTGTGATGGTGTCCTCGTCGCTACACCAGCTGGATCAACCGCCTATAATTTATCAGCACAAGGACCTATCTTACCTCTTATGGCTCCCCTTATGGCCCTCACTCCCGTTAGCCCTTTTCGCCCTCGGCGTTGGCATGGAGCTTTGCTTCCCGATACAGTAACAGTGCGCTTTGATATGCTTGAACCTGACAAACGCCCTGTAAACGCTGCTGCAGATAATATTGAAGTTAAATCTGTTCATTCAGTTACTATTTCAATGGCAACAGAAGTAACAGCTTCAATCCTTTTTGACTCAAATCATTCATGGGATGAGCGCATTTTATCAGAACAATTTCGCTATTAATGATTGTATTATGCGTTTTATATGTATATGATTGTTATAGTTATTTTTTTTGTGAAACCATCTTAATACTTTTAAAGAGTGTAGAATATTGGTTATAATCATCATTAGATAGCGCAGTTAAAATCACAGAGCAGTTGATAAAAAAATGATACCATCTTTAAACAGTTTTGATGATTTAGGTCTTTCCGCAAAGGTTATTAATGCGGTGAAATCAGCGGGGTATACAGCTCCGACACCTATTCAAAGTGAAACAATTCCGCATGTCCTTCAAAGAAAAGACGTTTTAGGAATCGCCCAAACGGGAACAGGTAAAACTGCCTCTTTCGTATTGCCTATGCTCACTCTCCTTGAAAAAGGTCGTGCAAGAGCACGAATGCCCCGTACGCTCATCTTAGAACCAACAAGAGAAATTGCAGCTCAAGTTGAAGAAAATTTCGATAAATACGGAATAAATCATCGTTTAAACGTTGCTCTCTTGATTGGTGGGGTATCTTTTGAACTCCAAGATCGCAAACTTGAACGGGGAGCTGATGTTCTTATAGCAACACCAGGGCGCCTTCTTGATCATTGCGAGCGCGGTAAACTACTCCTGATGGGCGTTGAAATCCTTGTGATTGATGAAGCTGATCGCATGTTGGATATGGGCTTTATTCCTGATATTGAACGCATCTGTAAGCTAACCCCTTTTACGCGTCAAACTTTGTTCTTTTCTGCAACAATGGCGCCAGAAATTACAAAACTAACGAAACAATTTTTACATTCTCCCGTATCTGTTGAAGTTACAAAAGCTTCCTCAACAGCTACCACAATTACACAACGGCTTGTCAAATCTGGAAATAAATCATGGGATAAAAGAGCGGTTTTACGAGAGCTTATCCAAAATGAAGGTGCAGAGCTTCAAAATGCAATCATTTTCTGTAATCGAAAGAGAGATATTTCTGAACTTTTTAGATCGCTCATCAAACATAACTTTAATGTAGGGGCACTTCATGGAGATATGGACCAATATTCGCGCATGAACACCCTAGCTGATTTTAAAAATAATAAACTTACACTTCTTGTTGCTTCTGATGTTGCTGCCCGTGGACTCGATATTCCAGCTGTAAGTCATGTATTTAACTATGATGTTCCTACACATGCTGAAGACTATATCCATCGAATTGGTCGTACAGGGCGTGCAAATCGTAGCGGAAAAGCCTTTACAATCGTTACAAAAGCTGATCAAAAATATATCAATGCCATCGAGGAAATGAGTAATGAAAAAATTGAATGGCTCAATGGAGATCTCTCAACTTTAATAGCCGATGATCAAACAGAAGATATTGTTGTAAAGAAAAAATCTTCAAAACCATCAAAGAAAACTGCTCCAAAAGAGACTGTTGCTCACACTAAAAAATCTGTAGAAGAGAATAAAACAGAATATATCAAAAATGCAAATAATAAGGAGAAGCCATCTGAGCAACAACGCTCACGAAAAAATAAGAATTACACACCTATTGGATTTGGTGATGATATTCCTGCTTTCATGCTTATAAAAACGTGCAAATAAACCCGTTCTCTACTCTCTTTTAGAGTGAAATGAACAAAATACTTTTAAAAAATCCGCTCTTATTTTCTAGAGAGCCTTTCCGTTACCTTTTCACGCCCTAAAAGCTGCAAAATTTTTCCCATTTCAGGTCCATGATCCATGCCCGTAAGTGCCTGACGTAATGGCATAAATAAAGCTTTTCCTTTTCGACCTGTTTTTTCTTTTAATGCTGTTGTCCAAATTTTCCAACTTTCCTCATTCAAAGCACCTTCAGGTAAGAAATCGAGTGATTGGTGCACAAAAGCACGATCCTCTAGTGCTACTGTATCAAAATTCTGTTCATCATGAATGATTTTCCACCAAAAAACAGCCTCATTGACTTTATTAATATTGCTTCTTATCGCGTTCCAGAAATATTCCGCCTTATCTCCCTCAATAGAAAGTTTTTTAAGGCGCATTTTTACTTCCTCATAGGTTAACTCATGGACAAGATGACTATTCAAAGCAAGAAGATCAGCAATATCAAATTTTGCAACGGATCTTGACGTATCTTGGAGATTAAAATGCTCTAAAAGCGCAGCTTGATTGGGATAGGGATGCACATTTTGCGATGTCCCAATCAAAACGGCAAGGCATTGAACAGCTATAGATTCAAATCCTTCTTCCCGTAGAGAACGAATAGAAAGATCATTATTACGTTTTGAAAATCCTTTTCCTAAAACTGTCGCCAATAAATTGGTATGAGCAAAAACCGGTAATTCTGCATTAAGAGCTTTAAAAAGAGCAATTTGAGCGCCTGTATTTGTAATATGATCATCCCCACGAATAATATGCGTAATAGCCATATCTACATCATCAACAATAGACGGCAATGTATAAAGATAGGTTCCATCTTCACGAATAAGAACAGGATCTGAAAGAGAAGCTAAATCAATCGTCTGCTTTCCCTTTATTGCATCATTCCAGCAAACTTCTGTTCGCTTTGTGTGTAAAGGATCACTTTCAAAATTAGGAAGAAGAAAACGCCAATGGGGTTTACGACCTTGTGATTCAAAGTTTTTTCTCTCTTCTGTTGTCAACTTCAATGCTGCACGGTCATAAACAGGAGGCAATTTGCGTGAAAGCTGGATTTTACGACGCCGCTCTAATTCCTCTGTTGTCTCATAACAAGGATAAAGAAGGCCACGTTGTTTGAGAATTTCTGCCACTTCATCATATCGATTAAATCGCTTGGATTGGTAATAAATTGCATCTGGTTGAATACCAAGCCATTCAAGGTCAACAGCAATAGCATCGATATATTCTTGTTTAGAACGTTCAATATCTGTATCATCATAGCGTAAAATAAATTCTCCCTTATACGCTTGCGCATAAAGCCAGTTGAAAAGCGCAATACGGATATTGCCAATATGAATATAACCTGTTGGAGAGGGAGCAAAACGAACTTTAACCATAAAATAATACTCAATTTTTATCGCGAAAATGATTGACTATAGGATAGCGACGATCGCGTCCGAAATTTTTGTAACTGATTTTTACACCAGGCGCAGATTGACGCCTTTTATATTCGGCACCATAAAGAAGCTGTTCAACTTTCGCAACAGTTTCTCGTGAATGTCCACGTTTAACAATATCACAAATACTCATGTCATTTTCTACAAGAGATTGTAATATATCATCTAAAATAGGATAAGGCGGAAGAGAATCTTCATCTTTTTGATTTTCCCGCAGCTCTGCAGAGGGTGCTTTTTCTATAATATTGGATGGAATGATCATTCCTTTTGGTCCTCTCAAATTGTGCAAGTGATTTTTATTGCGCCACTCCGCTAATGCATAAACCTGCATTTTATAAATATCTTTAAGAGGATTAAACCCGCCATTCATATCCCCATACAGTGTTGCATATCCCACAGCCATTTCTGACTTATTGCCTGTCGTTACCACCATTGAGCCGAATTTATTTGAAAGCGCCATTAAAAGTGTACCGCGTATACGACTTTGAAGATTTTCCTCTGTGACGTCAGAGGGTAACCCTAAAAAAACAGGTGCCATTGTCTTTAAAAAAGCCTCAACAGATTGTGCAATCGGTATGATTTCATAACGACATCCCAAAAGATCAGCACATTCTTTGGCATCTTTTAATGATTCTTGCGAAGTATAATGATAGGGCATCATAATGGTGCGAACCCTCTCAGCACCAAGAGCATCCACCGCCATTGCCGTACACAGGGCTGAATCAATTCCTCCTGAAAGACCAAGAATAACATCCTTAAAGCCGTTTTTATTAACGTAATCTTTCAACCCCAAAACACAAGCTTGATAATCAGCCGCTAATCCATTGAGAAGACTTTCATTAGGACCTGAAATACAGTGCCATCCCGTCGTTGTTTTTTGCCAATGGCTTAAAGCAATATGGCTATCAAAGTGTTTCATTTGAAATATCTTTTTGCCTTGTCCATTCAAGGCAAAAGACCCACCATCAAAAACGAGCTCATCTTGACCACCTACTTGATTAGCGTAGATAATTGGCACTCCAGATTGTAGAGCCTGTGTATGAACAACGTCTATACGTTTTAATGTTTTATTACGATAATAAGGAGATCCGTTAAGGACAAGAATAATTTCCGCTCCTTTATCTTTAAGCTCTGTACTAAGAGAGGAATCATTCCAAAGATCCTCACAAATGACTATTCCTAATTTAATTCCATGATAGACAATAGGCTGAGGACGTGGACCTGAAGAAAATAAACGCTTTTCATCAAATTCAGCATAATTAGGTAAATCAAACTTCAAACATTCGGCAATGACTCTCCCTTCATCAAGAACCATGACAGCGTTGTAAATATTACCATTGCGCCTTAATGGAAGACCAATGACAATTCCTGGTCCGCCTACGGTTATCTTTGCTAATTTCTCAACAGTCTCTTCACATGTTTTTGTAAAAGCAGGTTTTAGAACAAGATCTTCCGGCGGATAAGCACTTATAAAAAGTTCCGTGAATAAAACAAGATCAGCCCCCTCTTCTTTGGCCTTTTGATGCGCCATGACAGCTAAAGAAAAATTCCCCTCAATATCACCGACAATAGGATTTAATTGGGCAATTGATACCCGAATATCATTTTTCATAAGCCTTTGTATCATTTCATCAGTTTAGCAACCACAACTTTATTCTTCATCATCGGAAACATCATTTTTTAAAATTCTTTTCTGCCATAATGACCTAAAAATATTAGGCAAATTTTTGCCTACCCCCCAGCAGCAATTGCTAACGAGTCAGTCACGCGATTTTTTTTAAGGAGTTCAGCAACAAGAAAAGCCAATTCTAACGCTTGATCTGCATTTAACCGTGGATCACATTGCGTATGATAACGATCAGATAAATCGTCCACAGAAATGGCGTGCGCCCCTCCTGTACATTCAGTAACATCACGACCTGTCATCTCAATATGAATGCCTCCTGGATAAGTTCCCTCTCCACGATGCACTGCAAAAAAATTCTCTACTTCTTTTAAAACATAATCAAAAGGACGCGTCTTATAACCATTGGCAGTAATTGTATTGCCATGCATTGGATCACATGACCATATAACCGCACGCTTCTCGCGTTCAACAGCACGGATGAGTTTAGGTAGATAACTTTCAACTTTATCATAACCAAAGCGCGTAATGAGAGTAAGCCGCCCCAGCTCGTTTTCAGGATTTAAAATATCAATTAATTTCAAAAGCTCATCAGGCTCAATGGAAGGACCACATTTTAATCCTATAGGATTCTTAATGCCGCGACAATATTCAACGTGAGCATGGTCAATCTGACGCGTACGGTCACCAATCCATAACATATGACCAGATGTTGCATACCAATTTCCTGAAGTTGAATCAATCCGAGTCAAAGCCTCTTCATAACCAAGCAACAGTGCTTCATGACTGGTATAAAAAGATGTTTCACGCAATGAAGAATGTGTTTTGGATGTAATCCCTATAGAACGCATAAAATCAATTGCTTCAGAAATACGCTCTGCCAATAATTCATAACGTTCTCCCTGCGGACTGTTAGAAACAAAACTCAACATCCATGTGTGAACATTTTCTAAATTAGCATAGCCGCCTTGTGAAAAAGCTCGCAATAGATTAAGTGTTGCCGCAGATTGGCGATAAGCCATAGACATCCGTTGCGGATCTGGAACACGAGAACCGGCTTCAAATTCAATGCCATTAATAATATCCCCACGATAAGCAGGAAATTCAACTCCCTCTTTTCTTTCAATATCAGAAGAGCGAGGCTTTGCAAATTGACCAGCAATACGACCAATTTTAACAACCGGTTTAGAACTACCAAAAGTCAAAACAATCGCCATTTGCAAAAATACACGAAAAAAATCACGAATATTATCAGCTTCATGTTCTGCAAAGCTTTCGGCACAATCACCACCTTGCAATAAAAAAGCTTGGCCTTTCGCAACGGCTGCTAATTCATTTTTTAAATCACGTGCTTCACCGGCAAAAACTAAAGGAGGATACCGTCTCAGTTTTCGCTCAACATCTTCTAACATAGACTTATCCGGATAAGTCGGAACTTGTTTAATTGGCCTTGTTCTCCAAGTGTCAGGCGCCCATTCTTTTATCATTACACTCTCTCTAAAGATTAATCTTACAGATTAGCATACCAAAAGCTTTTTACCGCAATATATGCTGTTTAACTTTCTATTTTCTTCCCATTTTCATATATATAACTTGGTTTATACATCGTTACCAATTCTTCTGCCATCGTTGGATGCACTGCCATCGTCTCATCAAAGATATCCTTCGTCAGCTTACCCTTGAGAGATATCCCTATAAGCTGAGCCATCTCACCAGCATTTTCCCCTAAAATATGAGCGCCCACAACAATACGGCTTTCACCATCAACAATGAGTTTCATAAGCATTTTCTCTGAACTACCAGAAAGAATATTACGCATAGGACGAAAAACTGTACGATAAATTTCAAGACGCTTATAACGCTTTACCGCCTCCTCTTCTGAAAGACCAACCGTTCCAATCTCTGGCTGTGAAAAAACTGCTGTTGTAATTAAATCATAATCAGGTGTTGTTGGAATATTTTCAAATGCTGTCTTAACAAAACACATTGCATCATGAATCGCAACGGGTGTTAATTGAATATGACCTGTTACATCACCAACAGCCCAAATATGGGGGATATTTGTTGTCATTTTCTCATCAACAACAACTGCACCAAATTCATTCACCTTAACACCTGCCCGCTCAAGTCTTAAACCCGTTGTATTTGGTACACGCCCCGTAGCCAACATAATCTGATCGGCTCTGATTATTTTCCCATTTGATAAAACAACTTCATAACAATTTTCTGCAGCCTGCACTTTAGAAATTGTTATGCCATAGAGAATAGAAATCCCTTTTTCAATCATTGCATCGCTGAGCAATTGCCGCAAATCATGATCAAAATTACGAAGGATTAAATCACCACGATGAAGGAGTGTTGTTTTTACACCTAATTCATGAAAAATATTAGCAAATTCAACACCAATATACCCTCCACCAACAATCACTATTGATTTTGGGAGTTGATTAAGGTCAAAAATCTCATTAGAAGTAAGGCAAAATTCACCGCCTTCTATGGACGTATTTGGTGCAAGTTTTGCCCCTGTTGCAATCAAAATTTTTTCTGCACTTACCCGCTCACCCGTGGCAGAAAGCTCTAATGTGTGATCATCTATAAAAGTAGCACGACTTTCATAAATATGCACATTGTTATTTTCTAATCCCTTACGATACAACCCTTCTAACCTTGATATTTCTTTATTTTTAGCTGCAACCAACTTTTCCCAGCTAAAAATTGGATCCGCATATTCCCACCCAAAACCAACACTTTTCTTAAATTCTTTTACATATTGTGATGCATAAACATAAAGTTTTTTGGGAACGCAACCACGAATAACACAAGTGCCCCCTATACGATATTCCTCTGCTATAGCGACCCGCTTGCCAAGACCTCCAGCAAGCCGTGCTGCACGCACTCCACCAGAACCACTTCCAATAACAAATAAATCAAAGTCAAAAGAGCCCACGAATTATTCCTTCTTATACATCTGCAAGAGTAGGCTAAGATCTTTTATTATCAAATGAAAGTCTTTTTTTCTTTTGAAGAAGCCTTTTTTATAAAGCAGTATTCTAAAAAGACTTATTCTCATTAAAATATTTAAAACGGCGGGAAAACCGCCGCTATTAAAAAAATTAGAAATTGCCCATTGTTGTCATGATATCGATCAAGCTATTTTTTATTTTCTGAAGATTCTGATTTTATAGGCATATTTGTAGGCATAGTAGAATTATTCAAATTAAGTGTTTCAGACATCTCTTTTTTCACATTTTCTACAAGATCCCGCATAAGAGCAGTACGCCATATATCAAATGCTGAATAAGAATCACGTGCAATATTGGGGACTTCTGTCAAAAACTTTTTACCGGTATCAGAATTATAAAATGTTGTTATCGCATCAAGCTCTTTTTGAGTAAAATATTTTGCATATACATGAGCAATCTCTTTTTCTAGATCAGAGCGCCTTTTAATTAAAGCAAGCGCCTGCTTATCAACAATATCAGAAATAGCTGTTGCCAAATTCGGATCATCGCTAATCAGTTCATTTTTGAAATCATGGACCGCATTTGGTAAAAAGCTATCAAATTGATCCGTTGCATGAATAGCTCTGATTGCCTTTCGCGCTGAATCTAAATGTTGATCACTCACACCTTGTGCATAAGCCATGCCAACATTCACAACAAAAATAGCAATTGCACTAAAATATACGACAAAACGCTGAAAAGAAAATATTATTTTCATTTAATGATTACCCCGATCGCTAATTATAATTTTAATTCGTTATTCTACCTAAAATCTTTAAGACCCTTTTTTACTGTGCTAACATATCATCATGTAAATGCCTTTTCTAAAAATCAAACGGTTCTAAAACTTTTATTTGACCATCAGCCATAGCGACAATTGCACGTGAAGCCAACCCCAAAAAAAGGCCATGCTCAACAACACCAGGAATAGCAAGAAGTGCATCCGATAATGGTTTTGGTTGCAAAATGCAGCCCCAAAATGCATCAAGAATAAAATGGCCACCATCTGTTTCAAAAGGATTTTTTCCATTCATTCGCAATGCAATTTTTCCAGAAAGCCCTAAATCATCAGCGACTTTTTCAATGGCTCTGCATGTTGTGTGGATACCAAATGGATTAACTTCAATTGGTAGTGCAAAAGCACCAAGTCTTTTTACCACCTTTGTTTCATCCGCAATGACAAGCATTGCACGAGATGCCGACGCTACAATTTTTTCATACAACAATGCTCCCCCTCCCCCTTTAATGAGCATCATCTCAGGACCAATTTCATCTGCTCCGTCAATATCAAGATCCAGCTCAGGTATTTGTTCTAAAGTGCTAACAGGCACTCCAAACTTATGACAGAGTTGTTCAGAATATTTTGAAGTAGCAACACCAGTCACCCGCAAACCATCCGCAACACGCTCACCTAGAAGACGAATAAATTCATTGACTGTCGAACCAGATCCGATACCAAGCCGCATACCATCTTCAACAAACTCAAGCGCTTTAATAGCTGCCATTTTTTTTAACTGCTGAACATTCATGAATGACTTTGCCTTCTATCCGTATAAGCAAGCATTTACCACCCCTATTACCACCGATAATAATGATAATAAAAGATAACCTCTTGACGCAATCTATTTAAATTGACCATCATCTCTTGCTTGAAGAGATGTTACTCGTTATAGAAATATATGATAAGAATAAAATAGAATAATCAACAATTATCTTTTTTATTTCTTTGAGAATATTTGTTAGGATTTTTCTCATTCAATAAGAATTTTTGATTTATTTTGTGCTATCAATAGGATGCACAAAGATGCACATATCAATTTTTTTGAAAAAATTAAAATGATCAGATATAAAAAATCATCCATTTCTAGAAAACTGTAGATTATTATCTCATTTCAATAACGTTGATAAACTTACCAATTTAAATACCGTAAAATATTATGAGAAAAGTCTTCTGTTATTTTTTGTTTTGTCATTATCCAAATGTGAAGCAAAATATGACTGATTATATGTTTTTATGAATGCTGTCTGTGCATATTCCATGGTCTATGAAACCCTAGCGAAGACCAAATAATATCTCCACCTTTGGTCATCATAACGCTTCCTCGTGATAACAATTGTTGAGGTATAAATACCATTTTTGCCTTCTTGTAACAAGTTGGATTATGCATCACAAATGTCTGAATGAGAATATCTGCCTCTACACATTGATCTGTTTCTCTCTGTAAAACGATCACTTTTAATCCATTATCCAATAAAGATGTACATACATGATAATCACAAATAAATTGTCCGTGCAACGAAGGACCATATTTTGTTGGTTTAATCGTTTCATTCACACGAAATGACTTTTTCCATATGGATGTCGTGAACTTAGAAATATGGTAACGATCAATATATAATTTTTTATCATGAATAACGCCCACGAGGCGCATATTATCTGCTATAATCAGTTGTACAGGTGAATGCAATACACAAATAGAAATACCTGCCAAAATAAACAAACTAAAAAAGAGCCGGATGGGTGTTTTGCAAAAAGTCAGTCCAACCAAGCCTATACTCAATAAAACTAACGCTGATAACGGCATAAAACCAAGATTCAAATCAGGAGAAATAGCCTTGATAGCATGTGCAATCTTTATTACAAGATCAACTCCAAAACCCATAATTTGAAGAGGAAGCCATTCGAATCCTCCTAACATTGCAAGAACTGCGATTAATCCAAAGGGAATGACAAAAATTGAGATGACAGGCAAAGCAAAAGCATTACTGATAATGCTCAACGATGCCATATTAGAAAAATGATAAGCAGCATAAATTCCACTTGCACTCCCTGCAACAAAGGAAGAAGCACATGTTGAAAGCATCGATAAGAAAACAAAATTTATCACTCCTCCTCCAACATAAGAGGGAGTTGTTTTTCTTTTAAGAAAAAATGACCTTCCACTCCACCAATCAAAAAAAGCGATCAAAGCAGCAGTCGCAGAAAAAGACATTTGAAAGCTAGGACCTAATATTTCATGGGGTGTCATCGCTAGAGTTATCAACCCTGCAATGGAAAAATTACGCATTGTTATAGCAGAGCGATTACACAATATAGCAACCAACATAACAGCAATCATCACAAAACTTCTTTGCGCTGATATTGCTAAGCCCGACAATAACAAATAAAAAGCTGTTATCATAAAAGCAACGATAGCAGCAAATTTTTTACTGGAATAATAGGAAGAAAAAACTGGAAAAAATGCTAAAAAACTACGGATACTCAAAAGAACTATGCCGCTTAACAACGCCATATGTAAACCTGATATTGATAAAATATGAGCTAATCCAGCTGTACGTAATGCTTCATTTGTCTCATTTGAAATACCAGCACGCTGCCCTGTTATGAGGGCAGCTGCAACACTCCCCTTTTCTCCTTCAAGGGCTATACGGATTCTTTGTGTCATCTTCGTGCGTAAATTTTCAATTTTCTGTAGAATGATAGCGAATATTCCATCAGGCTGCGAAACGGATATTTTTCTTGGTTTTCCTAAATAAACGCCTTGTGCTCCAATTCTTTTAAAATAATTATGAAAACTAAAATCGTAGCCTCCTGGACGCACCGGCCCAGAGAATGCACGAATCTTAACTTTTCCATGCAATCCATCACCAATCGCTAAGCCAGATGGCAAATATCTTGCCGATAAACGAACACGATGAAGACTATGGCGTAATACGGGATTTTCTGTATTCAAAATATCCAAAACTAAACGAAATCCTCCTTTGGCATCTGACTCAATAGAAACAATTCTTCCCGTCAATGTAGTGACAATGTCACTGCTTAGCATGGGTGTTGCAATACGCCACGTTTCTATTTTTGCCGCTAAAGCACCCAATATAATACAAAACAGAAACCCCACGGGAATCGTTATTTTTCGATAAAAACGTGCTACATAGAATATTCCCAGAAAAATACTGACCAACGCCCCCAATTGTCCCCAACTCGGTTCCCACTCTAAATGAAAATAGAAAATGATTCCTAGGGCAAAAAAGACTAAAATCAGCGAAAAAAGGATACCAAAAGAAACTTCTTTATTAATACAATCTTCTAACCATTTGCGAAAAAAAATGATTACTTCTTTTAAGAGTGTCAATAAAAAAAGTTTTTGTTGATTATAGCTACTGTTCTTTGCATCATCATACCTAGAAAAAACACTCTGCCCTATCTGACATGGCTTTTTTCTTTCTGTAACAGATTTTTCGGATAAACCCTCTTTACTTTTATAAAACATCAGTCCCCCACTTTAACTCGCAATACGGCTATTGCACGCCCCATCACTTATGCTAACATGACTTTTCTATAAAATTCCATAAGTAATATCTTAGTTTAAAGGAAAATATTCGTGTCTGTTATTACTCGTTTTGCCCCTTCACCCACTGGCTTCCTTCACATTGGTGGTGCTCGTACTGCTCTTTTTAATTGGCTTTATGCAAAACATACCGGTGGAAAAATGCTTTTACGAATTGAAGATACAGACCGAGAGCGTTCAACAGAAGCAGCTGTAAAAGCCATTATAGATGGCTTGCACTGGATGGGTCTTAGTTATGATGGCGCCCCTATTTCGCAATTCGAACGAGCAGAACGTCACCGCCAAATCGCTGAACAGTTGGTCAAGAATGGCAAAGCATATTATTGTTATGCTTCACCTGAGGAGTTAGCTGAAATGCGTGAAAAAGCCCGTTCAGAAGGGCGCCCACCACGTTATGATGGACGTTGGCGTGACCGTGATAGTTCTGAAGCTCCTAAAGATGTTAAGCCTGTTATTCGCATCAAAGCCCCTCAAGATGGAGAAACGATTGTACATGATCGTGTTCAAGGTGATGTCCGTTTTCCTAATAAAGATCTCGATGACTTCATTATTTTGCGTTCTGATGGTTCGCCTACCTATATGCATGCTGTTGTCGTTGATGATCATGATATGGGCATCACACATATTATACGTGGTGACGATCATCTTACCAACGCAGCCCGACAAACGATTATCTTTAAAGCAATGGGATGGGACATTCCTGTTATGGCCCATATTCCTCTTATCCATGGTGAAAACGGTGCAAAATTATCAAAGCGACATGGTGCGCTCGGTGTTGATGCCTACCGAACAATGGGATATCTTCCTGCTGCTTTGCGCAATTACCTTGTCCGTTTAGGTTGGAGTCATGGTGATGACGAACTGATGTCCCTTAAAGATATGATTTCTTGGTTTGATATTGAGGATATTAACAAAGGTGCTGCTCGTTTTGATCTCAAAAAGCTCGATTCCATCAACGGACACTATATGCGTATGAGTAATGATCAAGAACTTTTTGATGCCGCTCTTAATATTCTACCAGAAACCGATAGGGGAGCACAAATTATTGAAAGACTTGATGAAAAACGCCGTGTTCAATTTTTAAAAGCAATCCCGCATTTGAAAGAACGTTCAAAAACACTGTGCGAACTGATTGACAATGCCTCCTTCATTTTTACGCAACGACCTTTACAACTTGATGAAAAAGCTCAAATACTCTTAGATAAAAATGGACGAACCATTTTAAACGATCTTTATCTTGCTCTGAAAGCTTGCCCCTCTTGGGATACAAAAACTCTAGATGAAACACTTCGCTCTTGTGTCCAAACACAGAATCTCAAATTTGGATCTATCGCCCAACCACTTCGCGCAGCTCTTACAGGATGTGCAACATCACCAGGTGTTTTGGATATTCTTATTTTATTAGGACGCAATGAATCCCTTCATCGCATCAAGGACCAACTTATCACAACAATATGCCCATGATGTGCACTGAGTATATTTCCTCAAATAAGGATCTATACAGATATCTCAACGCGCCCTAAAAGAGTTTTTTATGTTATATCATTGAAATACATTTCTTATTGAGTAATAATGATCAATAAGGAAATATTTTTAGATTGCATGTACTCACTTTTAGAGGCAATCTACCCTTAAATAAGTAAGAAAAGCTTCAGTTATACATCCCCCACTCTGATGAAGCAGAGTCTTAATTTTTAGAAGTGAAGGATCTGAAAGGAATACCGAATGTCTGAGAATAACGCATATATTATTGTGAATGATAAAAAAGTAGAGCTTCCCTTGCGTAAAGGCACGAGTGGACCTGAAGTCATTGAAATTGCTTCTCTCTATAAAAAAACCGATATTTTTACTTATGATCCTGGTTTTACTTCAACAGCTTCTTGTGAATCAAAAATTACTTATATCGATGGTGATAAAGGCATATTGCTTTATCGTGGTTATCCTATTGATCAATTGGCTGAAAAAGGAGACTTTCTCGAAAGTTGTTATCTTTTACTTTATGGTGAACTCCCAACACAGCAAGAAAAAAATGAATTTGATCGATGTATTATGCAGCATACCATGGTCCACGAACAATTTGCACGCTTCTTCCATGGCTTCCGTCGTGATTCTCATCCTATGGCCGTCATGGTTGCCTGCCTTGGCGCTATGTCTGCGTTCTATCACGACTCTATTGATATTACAGATCCTCACCAGAGAATGATTGCTTCTGTTCGTCTTATCTCAAAAGTTCCAACGCTTGCTGCTATGGCCTATAAATACAGTATTGGACAAGCATTTGTTTATCCACGTAATGATCTTAGTTATGCTGCAAATTTCCTCCATATGTGCTTTGCTGTTCCTTGTGAAGAATATAAAACAAACCCTGTGCTTGCTCGGGCAATGGATCAAATATTTACCCTTCATGCAGATCATGAACAAAATGCTTCTACATCTACGGTACGTCTTGCTGGATCCTCAGGTGCTAATCCGTTTGCCTGTATTGCAGCAGGTGTTGCATGCCTTTGGGGACCAGCACATGGTGGTGCCAATGAAGCATGCCTAAAAATGCTACAAGAAATAGGTTCTATTAAAAGAATTCCTGAATTTATTGCACGTGCAAAAGATAAAAATGATCCTTTCCGCCTTATGGGCTTTGGGCACCGTGTCTATAAAAATTATGATCCACGTGCAAAAATCATGCAAAAAACCTGTCATGAAGTTTTAAAAGAACTCAACATTCAAGATGACCCTCTTCTTGATATTGCAATAGAGCTTGAAAAAATTGCCTTAAGTGATGAATATTTTATTGTGAAAAAGCTTTATCCCAATGTTGATTTCTATTCCGGCATTACATTAAAAGCTCTAGGTTTTCCAACTGAAATGTTTACTGTCCTTTTTGCATTGGCGCGCAGTGTCGGGTGGGTGGCACAATGGAAAGAAATGATTGAAGACCCTGCACAAAAAATTGGTCGTCCTCGACAACTCTACACTGGCTATGCTATGCGTGACTATGTTCCTATAGATGAACGTGCAAATTAAAAAAAGAAATCAATAAAGCTTCAATTTACTGAAGCTTTATTGAGAGTAATCAAAAAACATCCTTTAAGAATTTTTATAAAACGTGATTTTAAAACTCTTTCTACAGAGATAACATCATCATAAAAATTTACTAAAAAATTCTAAGTTTTAGCTCTGTAAAGAAATTGAGAATACTCTTCTGCGAATTAGCCAAACATTTAGCAAAAAGAAATTGAAAAGTTTACCTTATAATCCTCATTATCTTTAATGAAAATGTATTCCCTATCATTCCCCCATGTTTAAAAGCCTTATTACATATTAAAATCTAGCAATGTCAGAATTTTTCTTTCTATCTTCTTCAGATAAAATTGCAAAAAGCTTACATTAAGTGCTTCTCTAATTAGAATAAAAACACTTTTACATTTTGTTCTGTTAAAAGCTGAAATTTTCTTTGTATTTAAGTTGATAGTTTTTCTTTTAAAGATAAATTATTGATTTTTAAATAAAATTATTAAAAATCACCCTATAATCAATAAGAGGTGACCTTCTTTCCTATATTTTTTATTCCTATACTTGATAAAAAGAATTTATTTTTTTGATAATGATATTCAGCATAATGATAGCAAAATGAACACAGATAAATTTTTTACATTGCTCCAAAAGAGCTTACAGATTATAAAAATTCATGATGGTTTCATATTTGCCAGCTTATCTAATAGGAGAACATAATGAAATTATTAGTAGGAGCTCTTATAATAAGCGCGACACTGTTTACCCTATCGGCCAATTCTCAAACGCTGAAAATTGCAAGCGATGCTTCTTATCCGCCATTTAGTTATATTGACTCAAATAACAAACTGCAAGGGTTTGATATTGATATATCTTATGCGCTTTGTAAAAAAATGAATGTTGAATGTACTATTGTCACACAAGACTTTGAGGGGATGATTCCCGGTCTTCTTGCCAAAAAATATGATGCTATCGTTTCTTCCCTTTCTCCTACAAAAGAGCGCTTACAAAAAATTGATTTTACAGATCCTTACTACAACACAGCACTCGCTGTTATCGTTACCAAAAGTTCGGAAATTAAAGAAATCTCAACACAAGCCTTTAGAGGTAAAAACCTTGGTGTACAATCAAATACAACACAAGCTGCATATGCGGAAGATCATTATGCCTCTGAAGGAGTTAATATCAAACTTTATCCTACAGCAACAGAAGTTAATCGTGATCTTTTAAGCCATCGGCTTGATATCATCATCTTTGATAAATTAAAAGCATTAAATTGGCTTGAAAATGAAGGAAAAGACTGCTGTCACCTCTTGGGAACTCTAGAAGAAACAAATTTTCCTATTGCAATTGCACTCCGTCAAAATAATAATGATCTTAAAAATAGTTTTAATAAAGCAATAGAAGAAATCCGCGCCGATGGAACCTATGAGAAAATTATGAGAAAATATTTTACTTTCGATATCAATTAGATAGCACTATGAATTAAAACTCAATCTGTATATTTAAGGAGTATTTTTTAAATCTTTATTGGACATGCAGATATAATTAGAAATTCGGCTTTTTTATAAGAAAATTTACATTATCAAAATAACTTTTAATTGCTCCTTGAGAGCTAAACATTTTGTAGAATCTAATGACAACAATAAGGTTGTATTTTTATCGTATCAAAATCTAATTTTTTCTTTATGTTCAAATTTAATAGCCTTATTTTCAAAAAAAATCCGCAGTTTTGACTCATGAAATGATTCAAATCAAATATTTCGTGAAAATTAAGCTATCATACAAGCAATAAGATATTTATTCTTTTTTTATCAATAATGTCCAACATAATGATCTAAAATAAACATCAATAAATTTTTGAATTGCTCCCAAAAAGCTTACAGATTATAAAAACATAATGATTTCATATTGCCCGCTTATCCAATAGGAGAACATCATGAAACTATTAGCTGGAGCTCTTATAATAAGCGCTGCACTATTCACCCAATTGGCTGATGCGAAAACATTAAAAATTGCGAGTGAAGGCACCTATCCTCCCTTTAGTTATATTGACTCAAATAACAAACTGCAAGGATTTGATATTGATATATCTTACGCACTTTGTAAAAAAATGAATATTGAATGTACTATTGTCACACAAGACTTCGAGGGAATGATCCCTGGACTTATTGCAAAAAAATATGATGCTATCATTGCTTCCCTCTCTCTCACACAAGATCGCTTACAAAAAATTGACTTCACAGATCCTTACTACGATACAGCACTGGCTGTTATTGTTACCAAAGCTTCGGGAATTAAAGAAATCTCGACAAAAGATTTTAGAGGTAAAAATCTTGGTGTGCAATCCAATACAACACAAGCTTTCTATGCAGAAGATCATTATGCCTCTGAAGAGGTGAAAATAAAACTCTATCCTTCCACAATCGAAGTGAATCGTGATCTTTTAAATCATCGACTTGATGTGATTATTGTTGATAAATTACAAGCATTAAATTGGCTTAAAAATGAAGGAAAAGATTGCTGTTCCCTCCTAGGAACTCTAGAAGAAACAAGATTTCCTGTTGCAATTGCAGTCCGTCAAAATAATAATGATCTTAAAAATAAGCTCAATGAGGCGCTAAAAGAAATTCGTTTGGATGGAACTTATGAGAAAATTATGAGAAAATATTTTACAAGTGATGTTTATTAAATATCAATATGATATTTAAATGAAACCCGTTGGTTATTGCTAAAAAATATTATCTAACTCTTTCATGAGGAACACAAGAATGATTGAAAATTTAGCATTGCTATCATTTAGCAATGGGGGATGGGGAGCGGTTATACTTTCCAGTGCAGGAATGACATTGTCATTGGCGTTATGTTGTGGCCTTCTAGGATTTCCTCTAGGACTTCTCAATGCAGTAATGATTCGATCCAATATTAAGATAGCTAAAGCTCTAGCACGTCTCTTTTCAACGGTGTTTCGTGGATTACCAGAGCTTTTAACTCTGTTTTTAGTTTACTACGGATTACAAAGCCTTATTCAAAATTTATTTGACTATTTTAATTTTGAAATCATGTTCAGTATCAATGCTTTTGTTGCTGGTGTTCTTGCTCTTAGTATGGTTCTTGCAGCTTTTTCTTGTGAAGTTTGGCTTGGAGCATTTAATATTTTTGATAAAGGTCAATATGAAGCGGCTAAAGCTTTAGGTCTTTCGCGAACAACCACATTTTTTCGTATTGTCTTTCCTCAGCTCATCCGAAATGCCTTACCAGGACTTTCTAATAATTGGCTTACTTTACTGAAAGATACATCCCTTGTTTCTACAATCGCGCTTGTTGACCTCATGCGACAAACGAATTTAGCTGTCGCTGCTACCAATAAACCCATGCTATTTTATTTTATAGCATGCTTACTCTATTTGTTATTTTCAGCGTTTTTTACTGCAATCTTACGCCATTTGGAAACATACACTCAAATAGGCTATAAAAAGGTGCTAGGTCAATGATTCCTGAGTGGCTTTATTTCCTTTTTAATCCTGATCTTTTAAGCCATTATGGACCAAAATTTATTAATGGCTTTATTATTACTGTTGAGCTTGTTTCTATTTCTTGTTCTCTAGGTCTTTTTTTGGGTATGATTATCGCTTTTGCACGTCTATCAAAGAATACATTTTTACAATATTTTGCAAATGCTTATGTCTATTTTTTCCGCGGCTCTCCTTTATTAGCTCAACTCTTTCTTTTTTATTATGGGCTTGGTTCAATGAACAGTTTTTGGCAACAGGTGGGGCTATGGTGGTTTTTTCAAAACGCGTGGTATTGTTGTCTTTTTATTTTTACACTCAATTCTGCTGCCTATCAATCTGAGATCTTTAAAGGAAGTTTTCTATCCGTAACAACTGGACAACGCGAAGCATCAAAAGCTTTAGGTTTAAGCAACTCTGTCACATTTTTTAGAGTTATTCTTCCACAAGCAATGATTGTAGCATTACGCCCCCTAGGAAATGAGTTGATTTTAATGATTAAATCCAGTGCTGTTGCCTCACTTATTACTGTTTATGATTTAATGGGGGTTGCTAAACTCGCTTATTCACGGACTTTCGATTTTCAAGTTTACGTTTGGGCTGCTATTATCTATCTCTTTATCGTTGAACTCATTCATCGTTTTATTGTTTTTATCGAGCAGCGCCTCACTCGACATTTACGGTAAATAAAATGATCATAAAAAACTTTACCAAACCAAAATGTTGAATTAATCAAGTTCTTCATCAATGAAAGAATAAAATAAGATGAATTTGAAAAATAATAAATCGATCTCTCCCAGTAAAAAACCAGTGATCTCTATTCGAAATCTAAATAAATGGTATGGAAACTTTCAGGTCCTACATGATATCAACTTTAATGTTCAAGCTGGTGAACATATCGTTATTTGTGGACCATCCGGATCAGGAAAATCAACGTTAATTCGTTGTATTAATCAATTAGAACAAGCACAAAAAGGTTCAATCTGTATCCATAACGTTGATATCCATACTGCACCTATACAACAGCAAAAAAATGTTCTTCGTAAGATAGGAATGGTCTTTCAGAACTTTAATTTATTTCCCCACATGAGCGTTATACAAAATTGTATTTTAGCACCTATGACAGTTCAGGGCCTTTCCAAACAACAAGCAAAAGAACGGGCAATTCGTTACTTAACGCATGTTGGTATTGAAAAACACTGTGAAAAATATCCTTTACAACTTTCTGGTGGGCAACAACAACGTGTTGCGATTGCCCGTGCACTTTGTATGGAACCCGAAGTCATGCTTTTTGATGAACCAACCTCTGCCCTTGATCCAGAAAGTGTGGGAGAAGTTTTGGAAGTGATGGCTCGATTGGCCGATACAGGGATCACAATGCTTTGTGTTACCCATGAAATGGGCTTCGCACGTAAAGTCTCAGAAAGAATACTCTTTCTAGAAAATGGAAAAATTGTTGAAGATACAGCCTCTGAAGAATTTTTTACCAATCCTAAAAGCCAACGTGCTTGTAATTTTCTTGCTAAAATTAAATATTAATCATTAAAATATTGCTTTATTTATACAATTTTATTCCTGCTTTTTAAAAGAGTGATAATTGTTTGTGCGCCAACAACCCCCGATGGTACTTCAGTTTTCATTTTCTGTTCTACCATCTCAAAGGAATCAAGTTGTGCCTGTCGCAATAAAGGATTAGCCAAAAGTTGTTCTACCTGTCTTGCTAACATGCCAGGACGGATTAATTCATTCAAATATTCCGAAACAATAGGCTTATCAGAAATAATATTTGGAAGAGCAGCACTCCATAACATCATTTTAGGAAAAATAAATATTTTAGAAAAGAAATCAAGTTTATAGCAAAGAACCATAGGAACTTTTGCTAAGGCTAATTCAAGTGAAACAGTTCCATGTGCAGCAAGAGCAACATCTGCTTGTGCAAAAGAACGCCATTTTTCATCTTCACCAACTACAATTTCTATCTTGCTTTTCCAGCCCTGCACAAAATCCCAGATTCTATCTACCAAATGAGGTAAGGTTGGTAAAATAATACGTAAATGAGGAATACGTTGTACAAGAATCTCTACTGTTTCTCGAAAAATAGGCATTAAGGAACGAATTTCTGAATTGCGTGATCCTGGCAAAATAACTAATGTAGGCGATAATGTTTGTGTATCGATCAAATTTCTGTGTTCTAATTGGCTTTTTTTTTCTGACTGAACTCTCAAAAGGGGAGGATATGTCAAAAGACGATGTCCAACATAAGTCGTGGCAGGGCCTCCCAAATCTTGCATAATCTTTTCTTCAAAAGGAAAAACCGCTAAAACATGATCAACAAATCCACACATAGCTTTCGCACGCTCTGGCCTCCATGCCCAAACGGTCGGTGCAATATATTTAATGATAGGAATAGAAGGCGCTAAAGCACGTACCTTTTTTGCAATACGATGCGTGAAATCAGGACTATCAATAATAATTAAACAATCAGGTTGTTCTTGTGCAATAAATTTGGATAAATTGCGAATATGTAGCAACAACAATGGTAGTTTTTTCAACACCTCCTTTAAACCTATTAAAGCAATATCATGGGAATCAAAAAAGCTTTTTAAGCCTAATGCCTTTAAATGGCTCCCCCCAACACCAATCAAATGAATATTGCATCCTATCTGTTGTGATAAACAAGAAATTAGATCGGCCCCAAGTAAATCACCAGATTCCTCACCTGAAACCACTGCAATCTTTAAGAAACAATTATTCATGACCAAACTTTTCAAATGTCTCTATAAATAAAGAATATTTGTTGGCTTTTTCTATTGTTGTTTTCACTGATAATATTAGACTTCTATTTGCCTCCACCGCAACACCAGATAAACCACTCTTTGCAATATTCATTATTGTCGCGGGCCCAATTGATGGCAAATCAACGCGATTATCCTGTTGTGGTTTTGCGCATTTTACAAGAATGCCACCTTTAAGGGGAATTTGCCCTCTTTCTCGCATTTCACAAACACGCCACAACATATTATCAGTTCCCTCAGCGCCCTCTAGAGCAACCACCCTTCCTTGGACAACGACAACGGCTTGCCCGATATCTAATTGACCTAAAAGCTTTGCTGCTTCTACTGCTAAAAAAATATCTTTTTTCTCTTTTGGAGTAGCGCGCCGTACTGTTAAATTAAATTCTATGGGAGCTAAAAGATCTGGGACTATTTCGTGAGCACCGATAACACAAAAACCATGTGCTTCAATAACTCGTATAAAAGCTTTTAATAACGCATCGTCTCCCCTCTTCAAAGCTCCGATTAACTTAGGAAGAGCTAAAAATGTTGTCCAGTCCAGTCGCAATTGTTTAAGAAGTGGACGCTTTTTTACACCACCTGCCAAAACAACATTATATACACCAGCCTCTTTTAAAATTTTAACGAGTCGTGCTAACTCTACAATTGATAGCTCGCAATGCTCATAGCGATAAAGAACAGAATCTGCCTCACCATGCAAAAGCACAAGAAAAGGATTTTCTCCATTCTTCTCAAGAGTCTGCGCAACAGTAATCGGTAGAACACCATTTCCTGCTATAATAGCAGTACGGCCGGAAAGAAAACTTCTGGCTCCCCAAATAGGCATTTTTAATCCTTATGTTCTTTTATTCTAACACCTTCAAATTTTGGTGTACAATAAAAACGCTTTCCTTCTTCTTTAATAAAATTAACAACTTCAGAAACAGACTGAGAAGAAGAATAGAAAGAAGCAACATCACTGACACGCTCTTTAAATGGTTTGCTATGATCAAAAAGCATAGCAACCGCATGACGGAGTGCATGAATATCTTGACGCTCAAGTCCTGCACGCTTCATGCCAATAATATTGAGTCCAGCAAGTTTTGCCTGCACACCAACAGCTGTTCCATAAGGTATCAGATCACCAACCAGTGCAGATACGCCGCCGATAAATGCATGATGTCCAACACGAACAAATTGATGAACAGCAGCACCACCACCAATAATCACATAATCACCAATAGTAACATGACCAGCAATCATTGCGTTATTGGCAAATGTTACATGATTGCCTACATAACAATCGTGAGCGATATGCGCATAACAAAAAAATTGGCAATTATCACCAACAACTGTCATTCCTACACTCGAATCGGACCCCCTATGCATTGTTACACCTTCACGAATCGTACAATTCTTACCAATAAAAAGAGTTGTAGCCCCTCCTTTATGTTTATTATTTTGCGGATCTGCCCCCAAAACGGCATGAGAAAATACTTTACTCTTGGCTCCTAACGTTGTCTTTCCCATTATTACAACATGACTTGTCAAACTACATTCATCACCAATAACAGCCTCTGAACTAATATGGCAAAATGGTCCAACGCGTACATTCTCACCAAGCTGCGCTCCCTTCTCCACAAGAGCAGTTGGATGGATTTTCGTACCGGACATTTTTAAATTCCCATCAAATATCGTTTATTCTTCTTCGACAATCATTGCTGCAATTTCTGCTTCAGCGACGCGGACATCTTCTACTTTTGCAACACATGAAAAACGTCTCATACCAGATCTTTTTTTCAAAAGCTGAACATGAATCTTGAGCTGATCACCAGGCATAACCGGCTTACGAAATTTCGCATTATCAACCGTCATAAGGTAAACTAAATTTGTTTGCTTATTGCCTAAATTTAAAAGTGCTATTGCTCCTGCCGTTTGTGCCATAGCTTCTAAAATCAAAACTCCAGGCATAACAGGCTTTGAGGGAAAATGTCCCGTAAAATGTGGCTCGTTAATCGTTATATTTTTAATACCAATCGCTTCTTGTTCACCATCAATATCAACGATACGATCAATTAATAAAAATGGATAACGGTGCGGTAATATTGATAATAGCTTTTCAATATCGACAGCCTCTAAGTTTTTAGTTTTTTCATTGCTGATCATATCAGCGTTTCTCCTTTTTAACTTTTCCCATACTGCGCAACGCCGCTACTTCACGAAACCATTGTTTAAATGGTCGCGCTGGACTACCTCCCCATTTTTCGCCATCCGGAATGTCATTCATAACACCACTACGAGCAGCAATCTGAACAGATTTACCTATTATGATGTGATCAGCTACTCCCACACTTCCGCCAAGCTGAGACATATCCCCTATAGATGTACTTCCCGCAATGCCACATTGAGCGGCAATAAGACAATAGCGGCCAATTTTTACATTGTGGGCAATTTGTACAAGATTATCAATCTTGCTTCCTTCACCAATAACAGTATCTTGAAATGTTCCACGATCAATTGTCGTGTTCGCACCAACTTCTACACCATCCTCAATAATAACGCGACCAAGCTGTGGAATTTTCTCGATTCCAGAAACGCCCCCAACATAACCAAAACCATCTTGCCCAATGCAAACACCAGAATAAAGCTGAACCTTATCACCTATTATAGAACACTGAACTGTTACCTTAGGAGCAATATAGCAGTCACATCCAATACGGCAATTTTCACCGATAACAGCTGTGGATGAAATGAGAGTTCCTGCACCAATCTCAACATTTTTACCAATAACAGCTCCCGCTTCAATACACACATCATCTGCCAACTTAGCCGTTGGATGAATATGCGCATGCGATGAAATCCCCTTCTGCCCCAACCAAGGCATTGGCTTGACAGAATCTGGAAACAAAATACGACCAATCTGAGCAAAGTCACGCTGTGGTGTGGATGTCACCAAAATTGCCATAGTTTCGGGAACTTTAAAAACAATCTCATTCGTACACAAAACAGCAACAGCAGAACTGTCCAGTAAAGCATCAGAAAACTTCCGATGCTCTACAAAAACAAGCGAACCTTCCACAGCACTCTCAAGTGAAGAAAGAGTATTGATAACTTTATGAGAAAACTCTGGATTAAGAAGCTTTGCACCCGTCAACTCAGCAGCATTTGCAACTGTCAATCGTCGGGACGGCGTAAAAAAAAATGTATCCGCCATCAAAACACTTTCTCTCCCAGCTTAAGCTATTCTCTTCAAGTTTTTCCTTCTTAAAATCGCTCAAATCAGAACTTCGTAGAAATACCAAAGTTCAATTTTTGCAAACGATCACCTTCCTGCTTCGTTATTGGCCAAGCATAATCAAAACGCAAAGGACCAAACGGAGAATCCCACATCAAACTCACACCTGCAGATGAACGCCAAGCACTTTTGGTATTGGTAACAGACGGTTCACCCTTAAAAACGGCTTTATAATTATTGCCATAAAGCGTGGCAATATCCGCAAATAAAGCACCGCGCAACCCAAATCCTTCAGGCACGACAGGGATAGGGAACTGTACTTCAGCAGTCGCATTCATATATGTCGTTCCCCCCAAGAAATAAACCTCACCCTTACTGGAAACCTGACGCGGACCTATTCCATTATATTTGAACCCTCGAATCATATCAGAATTTACTTTAAACATATCGAAAATACGAACACCATCTCGGCCCATTCCGTGGATATAACCACCCCCAAAGGAAAGCAAACCAACGATATCCTTCTGGTCAGAAAGAGTCTTGTACATCATCGCCTTACCCGTGGTCTTCAAGAATTTTGCACTCCCACCAAGCCCTGCATATTCCTGAAGCAGATGTACGTACCACCCATCATGGGGGGATCTCATATCATCAATCGTATTATAGGTGAAACCATAACTAATTGATGAACGTTTCCAAGGGCTGTGTTTTGCAGCTTGAACAATCGCACCAGAATATTTCCCATATAATTCTATTATGTCACTCTCTTTGTCAAAATCATACTCTCCGCCAAAATCATATTCTTCCTGCACATAAGAATAAGCTACATTAGCAGATAATTGATTATTAATAGGTAACGAAAACCGCAGCGATCCACCTGTCTGCCGTACATCATAGGCTTTATCAGCACGATAAGTACTACGAAAAACATCAACACCAGCAGATAAACGATACCCTAAGAAATAAGGATCAACAAATGATAAATTATAATTACGAGATTTTTCTTGCCCCGCACCTAATCCTAAACGAACATATTGACCACGTCCCCCGAGATTACGTTCAGTAACAGAAACTTCAAGTGACATACCAGGACTTGTTCCCCCTGTTGTATACCCTCCAGAAAGAGAGAGATCTCCTGTTGAAGCTTCAACGACATCTATTACCAAAACAACTTGGTCAGATTGATCTGTAGGAACCATTGAAATATTAACGGCTTTGAAGAAACCTAAACTTTCTAGACGACGTTTTGCCCGCTGTAATAAAGTTTGATTGTAAGCATCTCCTTCGTTTAAATCAATCTCACGGCGAATGACGTAATCACGCGTTTTCTCATTGCCACGTATATCAATACGTTGAATATAAGCACGTGTTCCCTGTTCAATATTATATAAAATTGAAATTGTATGATTTGCTAAATTACGATTTCCCCGCGGTTCAACTTTAGCAAAAGCATATCCCGAATCAGCAACTTTGTTATTAATAGTTGCAACAGACTGTTCAATATCTTCTGCACTATAAACATTACCTGGCTGGGTTTTAAGTATCCTTTTCACAGATTGAACGTCAATTCCATCAACATCACTTTCAACCTGAATATCGCTAATTTTATAGAGCGCACCCTCATCAAGAACGAAAGAAATTTTATACGTATTGCTTGCTGCATCAAAAGTTGCTTTAGAAGAGACTACACGAAAATCTGCATAACCACGGTTATAATAAAAGCGACGTAAAGCTTCTTCATCAACAGCGAGGCGCTCTTCACTGTAAACATCACCTCCCAACAACTTCGAAAAAATTCCTGAAGTTTTTGTTGAAATCACATCACGCAAACGGCGACTTCCAAAGACATTATTTCCCTTAAAAGTGATATCACCAATCTTTGTTTTTTTCCCTTCAACGACATTAAATACCACATTAACCCGCCCTTTTCCAAGGTTAATCGTTTGAACGTTAACAGTGATATTATTACGACCAAGAGTTTTATAAGCCTCACGAATTGTATTTATATCAGCAGAAAGCTTAGCAGAATTAAAAGGCTCATTCGGTTTTAAAGAAATAAACCGCTTAAGATCTGGGTCTTTAAAAGATTTATTTCCTTGAAACAATATTTGATTGACAACCTCATATTCTTTTACGAATACAACCAATTTATCACCCACCGGATTTATTTTAACATCATAAAATAAACCCAATTCGAAAAGATTCTTCACAGCACTATCAACATCACCACTGGAAACACCTTGCCCAACCTTAATCCCCATATTGTCTCGAATCGCCTGAGAACTTACAAACTTATTCCCACGAACCTCAATAGAGCGGACTACAGACGCTTGTATTTCTCCGACCGCAGCAATTGACATAAAAACCGTTGTTGGGGCAATCATCCCCATCTTTAACACCAATACAGATGCTGCATTTAAAAACTTTGAATTCGTAGTCATTGGCTTTTTTACCTTACTCTCGTTCCTTGGACATGATGCCTTAAAAGCTAACTGCCATAACAACCTTTTTACAGCGAGACTTTTAATTCCTTAATTACTCATTATAATGTACAACGCCACAACATTTTGTAGACATGGTAAACAACCTTCAATTTGTTTTTGCTATTATTACTTAATTTATAAAGCGTTTTCCATAATTTAATTAGCTAAACCAACAAAAATAATCATTAAAAAAGACAAAGATCATAAAAAGGAGAAGAATGGAAAAACCTAAACGAAAAACGATTCCCTGAATTTTAGCAGATATTTTCCTCCCAGTAATGACCTCAATGACATGCAATAAAAGATGCCCACCGTCAAGCGGTAGAATCGGAAAAAGGTTAATAAGCCCAACACTTATTGAAAGAAAAGCTGCCAAATTCAACAAAGAGATAAAACCTGTCTCGCTCACTTTCCAAGCAATTTTAACGGTTTTAGAAGGTCCACTTAGCCGACAACGATCCTCTTTGCCTCCTATTAAACGACTCATAAAAAGAACGGTTTGAGTGGCGATAAACACAGTACGGTCTGACGCTTTTCTTACAGCTGTTACAAAACCATAGCGAATATGTTTTATATAAGTTGGATCTAAACGTGCAGGATTATTTAAATCAACAGGAACACCTACACCTATCATAGCACTTCGTGTTCGATTACCAAATCCATCATCTCGCTCAACGACTTTCGGGGTAATCATCGTTGTAAAGACTCGCCCCATGCGTTCTATTTTAAACTCTATGGGTTCTCTTCCGTGAAAAGCTACATAATTCATCAAATCTTCAAAGCTTTCAACCCGTCGTCCATCCATTTCAACAAAACGATCACCTAATTCCAAACCGGATTGAAGAGCAGGGCTATCTTTTACCAAAGAACCAACAACGGGCTCAATGGCTACACGACCATAGATAAAGAAAAAAAATGTTAGAATAACAACAGTAAAAAGGGCATTGAAGAAAGGACCGGCAAAAACAGTTGCTGCTTTTTTCCAAGCATGCGCACTAGCAAATGAACCATCAACAATCAGAGATGATTGGGATGATTCCGTATCGATTTTTTCCTCATCCCCAACAAATTTTACATAACCTCCTAAGGGGATAAGTGCTAAACGCCACTTCGTGCCATGCTTATCTGTATAACTCGCTATTTCTGGTCCAAATCCAAGCGAAAAAATTAACGCCTTAATACCACACCACCGACCAATGAGATAGTGCCCAAATTCGTGCACAAAAATGATAATCATAATGATGAAAAGAATACTCAAACTTCTTAAAAGAAAATCACCCATAGTGACGATATGATTTAAAAGTTCCAAACTATCTTCTCCCAATTAGATCATACTAAAAAGATTAAAAGGCGCATCCATATCAGACATAAATGAACCAATTAAATAAAGAAGAAAAGCTGCCCCTACCAATCCATCTATACGATCCATAAAACCACCATGTCCAGGCAATAAAGAACTAGAATCTTTAACAGAAAACCGTCTTTTGAGCCATGATTGCCCTAAATCACTCAATTGTGAAACAATTGACAAAACAAGTGTAAGGAGTGGCACAAAAAAACTGGCTAAATTTATATCAAAAAATCCAAAAGCAACCCATATACCACCGAAAACTCCGACAAATGTACCACCAAGTGCTCCTGACCATGTTTTATTAGGAGAAAATTGTGGTGCTAATTTAGGGCCCCCTAATGCACGTCCGATAAAATAACCACCGATATCTGTTCCCCACACTATCGTAAATAAGAAAATAACAACTTGGAACCCCAACATTTCATGATCCCGTAGAAAGCATAAAGCAACAACAGGAAAAGATGCATATAAAAAACCACAAAAAACCCAACCACTCTTTTTTATAGATATAATAGCTAACACTGTAGCTAAAACGATTAAAACACAAAAAATCAATGAAGCAGATACACTCAATACTAAAAAAAAGCCAAAGATTAAATAAAAGATACTTGCTAATATTTTTTGTAAAATACACCATTTCTCTTTAGTAATACTCATCCACTCATAAAGAACAAAACCGCCAATACACCATACAAATAAAAAAAAGAAGTTTCCTCCCAACCATGTTAGATACAACGCAATAATGCCAAAAACAAAAGCTGTCAGAATACGATAAACCAAATTAGACAAAACAACATCCAAACAATAAAAATAGAAAATACAAGCTCTAAAATTAACGCAAGAAAAACTCCCCTACGCAGTATTTTTATCTCATACCTGTATAATTTCTCTTATAATTTATCATAAATAATTCAGTCTACTAAGATAGCGCTTATGAAACTAATAATCAATGAAAACAGCTTCAAAAATCTCCGTCAAAATTATAAATATTTTTTTAATATTTTCTCAAATATAAAATGAAAAAGCAGTTACCTCTGCCCCATACAAATTAACTAATATAGGTTTCGTATAAAAACACTTTTCTATCAACTATTCGTCATTAAAAAATGAATTACGCCACATAACATCTGCTTGATCAATTATACTCACATGTTTTATAATGAGAAATAAGAGAAAGGTTAGACTTGTTTTTTTGCATTATATTCTTTCCTCAACTTTCATCTTAGAATATTTGAATAATTTCTAATAATGCTTTTATTATGCATTTTAACAAAGACGTGCTCAACTAAAAACCCGCACCATGCTGTTAAATAGTGTCTCCCAGCAAAGGGCATGATTTATCACGCAGACTAAAAAATAAAAACATCTGCCCTTTCAAATCAGTCTCTCCCATATCAAAATGATAGAACACCTTCCTGCATCACACCTTGCTACCACAGAGCACACCACTCCCTACAATTTCCCTAGAAACAATTTACAGGCTGGGAGTAAATATCCTTTTTCTAGTGACAAAATCGTCTTAAACGTGCATAATTTCAGATTCTTTTACGGCTAAAATTTTATCAATATCAGCAATAGTTTCATCCGTGAGTTTTTGAACTTTTTCAGACAAACTATGGGCTTCATCTTGACCAATTTCACCATCTTTTTCTAACTTTTTCAAATTGTCCAGACCATCCCGACGAACATGACGTGTAGCAACACGCGCTTGCTCTGCATAGTGATGCGCAATTTTTACAAGTTCTTTACGGCGCTCTTCATTCAACTCAGGCAAAGGAATACGTAGATTCGTACCATCAGTTATGGGATTTAAACCAAGACCAGAATCGCGAATAGCGCGCTCTACAGCTCCGACCATCGTTTTATCCCATACAGAAACAGAAAGCATCCGAGGTTCGGGAACAGAAATATTAGCAACCTGATTGATATGCACAACAGAACCATAAGATTCAACGGTCAACGGCTCTAATAAACTGGCCGATGCACGTCCAGTCCGCAAACCACCTAATTCATGTTTAAAAGCCGTAATGGCACCATCCATGCGACGTTTCAAATCATCCATAATTGATGTAACATTCATATTTCTGTCTCCTTCAATTGTCCTTTGAAGCTTACCCTTATTCCGATACTATTGTAAAGCGTCCTGTTCCATTCAAGACCTTAGCCAAACCGCCTTTTTCATGAATGGAGTACACAATAATCGGTACATTGTTCTCACGTGCTAAAGTGACCGCCGTTGAATCCATAACAGATAATCCCCATTGCAAAACTTCAACATGTGTTAATTGGTCAAAACGCTTAGCCGTAGGGTCTATTTTTGGATCTGCTGAATAAATACCATCAACTTGTGTTCCTTTAAGAAGGACATCCGCACCAATTTCTGCTGCACGTAAAGTAGCAGCAGAATCAGTGGTAAAAAATGGATTTCCTGTACCACCTGCAAAAATAACAACTTTTCCCTGATTCATATAAGCTATTGCTTTACGTTGCGAGAAACTTTCACAAATTTGTGGCATAGCAATCGCAGAGAGTACAACAGTTTCAACCCCTAATTTTGTCAAAGATGTTCGCAATGCTAAAGAGTTAATAGCAGTTGCAAGCATTCCCATATGATCACCTGTCACTCGGTCCCCACCATGCGAAGCAACAGCAACGCCACGAAAAATATTTCCCCCACCGATAACAACCGCAACTTCTATCCCCATTGTGCGCACTTCTGCAATATCAGCGGCAATACGGTCTACAACAGAAACATCAATGCCAAAATTCTGCCCTCCCATAAGAGCTTCACCAGAAGCCTTTAAAAGAATACGTTTATACGGAAGTGCTAATGCCATTAATAATCTCCCCAAAAGCCCATTTACTTTTTGCTTTTGACATCACGAAGGGCACCACTTTTTTCACGTGACGCCCTCTCAACAATTACATTGTTCCCCTCAGAGATTCTACAACCAATGATATGACTTTAAATCTCTGATCAAGAGTTTGCAATAACTAGCCTTTTACAGCAGCAGCAACCTCTGCAGCAAAATCAGACTCCTCCTTTTCCACACCTTCACCTAATGCAAAACGAATAAAGCCTGTAATTTTTGCTGGGGCACCAATTGATTTCTCAGCATCCTTTAGAGCGGCCTCAACAGTTATATCAGGATTCATAACAAAAGCTTGAGAAAGCAAAACAACCTCTTCAAAAAACTTACGCATACGTCCTTCTACCATTTTTTCAATGATATTTTCAGGTTTTCCAGACTGACGCGCTTGATCTGAAAAAATTGCTTTTTCTCGCTCAACAGCAGCAGCATCAACATCTTGTGCTGTAAGTGCTAATGGATTGGTTGCCGCAATATGCATCGCGACCTGCCGACCAAAAGCAAGAGCAGCTTCCTTATTTCCTGTTGTTTCAATTGCAACCAAAACACCAAGTTTTCCAAGCCCATCAGCCACACTATTGTGTATATAAGTCGCAACAACACCATTCTCAACAGACAATTTAGCGGAACGACGAAATGTCATATTTTCGCCAATTGTACCAATTGCATCTTTAATCGTAAGCTCTACAGTCTTCTCAGAACCTGGATAAAGAGAAACAGAAACAGATTCAACATCCCCTGGCGTATCTAAGGCAGCAGTTGCTACTTTACGCACGATGTCTTGGAATCCATCATTGCGCGCAACAAAATCTGTTTCAGAATTAATCTCAACCAAAACTGCATGTGAATCTTTTGATACGACTCCGATTAATCCCTCAGCTGCTGTACGACCAGCCTTTTTATCTGCTTTAGCTATTCCTTTTTTACGAAGCCAATCAACAGCAGCTTCCATATCACCATTGGTCTCTGCTAGGGCGGCTTTACAGTCCATCATACCAGCGCCAGATAGTTCTCGAAGTTCTTTTACTTGTGCAGCAGTAATGCTCATATTTGCCTCTTTATTTTATAACAGTGAAAGCGTGCAAAATCCCTCTGCACGCCTATAACTTCTTCTTTAGACAATAAAAGTACCTTAATTAGGCATTTTATATTATTCAGAAACTTCTGAAACTGCATTTTCTTCCAAAATAGGCTCCACAGGTGCATCAACTTGAGCTCCTAAATCGATACCCATTGCTCCTTGCTGGCGTGCAATACCATCAAGAGCAGCACGGGCAAAAAGATCGCAATAAAGAGAAATTGCACGTGAAGCATCATCATTACCTGGTATTGGATGTGTTACGTCATCGGGATCACAATTGGTATCAATAATAGCAATCACTGGAATACCTAAACGCTTTGCTTCTTGGAGTGCAATATTTTCTTTATTCGTATCGATAACAAAGATAAGATCTGGAACAGAACCCATATCTTTAATACCACCAAGCGCACGATTAAGCTTTTCACGATCACGTTCAAGATTTAAACGTTCCTTTTTAGTAAAGCCTTGCGCTTCAGCAGCAAGAATTTTATCAAGCTTCCGCAAACGATGGATCGAATTGGAAATCGTTTTCCAGTTTGTGAGCATGCCGCCAAGCCAACGTGCATTAACGTAATACTGGGCAGAACGATTCGCCGCATCTGCGATAATGTCAGATGCTTGTCGTTTCGTACCAACAAAGAGAATACGACCACCACGCGCTACAGTATCTGAAACAAGTTTAAGTGCTTGGTGTAAAAGTGGAACAGTCTGAGCAAGGTCAATAATATGGATATTATTACGCTGACCATAAATATAGGGAGTCATTTTGGGATTCCAGCGATGAGTCTGGTGACCAAAATGCACACCGGCTTCTAAAAGCTGGTGCATAGTAAAATCGGGTAGTGCCATAAATCTTATCCTTTCCGGTTCAACCTCCGCGGAAAAAGCAGGAAGACCTGCTACCGGCGGATGCTTGCTAGAAGTTTCTCACAGATCATTTGCAAACACCCAGACTCCGCGTGTGGAATAGCGCAAACATACTAATATTTGATTCTTTTTCAAGTTATTTTCTTTAATCATTTAATATTTGCATTTTCACATTGATTAAGATCTTTTCCAAGTTCCAAGAATTCGAGACTGTTCAATTTTGCACGCACTGAAAAAGTTCCATAATCTATATGAAGATCACGCATGACACCATTCTCATGTAAGAGAAAACTGCTACGATAAACCGGCAAACCATCTTTATTTTCTCCATCATCAAAATAAGAAATTGTAACAGGCCAATATTCTTCTTCATCCAATTTTCTTACTTTTTCCGTTTCGCTATCAGATAAAAGCGTCTTCTTTTCCCCTATGACGATACTTTCTTTTATAACTTTATCTGCTTTATTTGTCCCATCAAATACAGTAACATTGTAAAAATGATCTCCTGCTTTTGCATGGCGGATAATATTTTTTAGTTGCATCATTGGAAATTCAGCCATTGCAAGCTTATACTCTTTTTCCTTTGGCTTTTTTAAGGTAACTGTGATACCATCTTGCGTACGCTCCGCAACCCCCTCGGCACGATGCACAACCTCTTCTCCCTCTTGATCTGTAATATTAAAACGAAATGTACGGCTGTCTCCTGTTTCATAACTCGTCGTCTGTTGATCCGTCAAACGTACTGGCATATCTTCAATGTGAACACGGCTAATGAAACGAAAACGTGTGCTATAGCCTTGGCATGCCGAACCAGTAAGCTCGTAAACCATTCGTCCTGACATCGCAGAAATTGTCATTTCATGAGAAACACTATCGAGATGAAAATCATAAATTGCTCGATGAGGCACAATAAAAATGGGCTCTTCAGCTCTCGCAGTACATAAAAAAACAATATATAAAATTATTATAAATAATGATCTAATCATTCCCAACTTCCGAACTTTATCCCCGTTGCATAACATCATACAATAAGGCAAAAAAGGTTAATTTCTCAATTAACCACACATTTTCTTAAATCAAAAAATAGATTATGCAATGAATATATTATAGAGCAGCTATGGAGTTAAAATTATGACCAATATGATTGAAAAAAACTTAGAAAAATTCGGAATCACTCTTCCTGAAGTAATCTCCCCCCTTGCCAATTACATCACCACTTCACAAAGTGGCAATCAAATCTTTATTTCTGGACAACTCCCTCTTATTAATGGAAAACCAATAGCCATCGGTAAAGTTGGTGCAACTGTGAATACCGAACAAGCCCAAAAAGCATCTGAAGCTTGCGCTCTCAATATTCTCGCGCAACTCAAGGCAACTCTGGGTGACTTAAATAAAATAAAACGTGTGGTCAAAATTACTGTTTTTGTGGCTGTAGATTCTCATTTTACCGATATTCCTTTTGTTGCCAATGGAGCTTCTAATTTATTCGTCAATATCCTTGGTGAAATTGGAAAACACGCCCGTTCTGCTATTGGTGTTGCCTCTCTTCCTATGGATGTTCCTGTAGAAGTTGAAGCCATTATAGAAATCTAAACCTTCATTAAGACAGTGCATTATCCTAAATATAACTGAAGTCAAAATACTTCTTTGTCTTACACTCTGATAAACCTTGCATTTTTTCGTTTTTAAATTAGAATCTTAAACTTACGATAAAAGGAAATATTTGTATGAAACAAGCTTATGACAATAACAATATTTTTGCTAAATTGATTCGCAATGAAATCCCTTCTGTTCGTGTCTACGAAGATGATGATGTTATTGGATTTATGGATATCATGCCACAAGCACCAGGTCATACGCTGGTCATTCCTAAAAAAGGCTCTAGAAACTTACTTGATGCAGATCCTGAAACATTATTTCCTATTATTAAAGCTGTTCAAAAAATTGCAAATGCTGTCAAAAAAGCCTTTCAAGCAGATGGCATAACTGTCATGCAATTTAATGAAGCAGCTAGTCAACAAACCGTCTATCACCTTCATTTTCATATTATACCACGTATGGAGGGAATAGAGCTTACCCCTCATAATGATATGGTAACGCCTCCAGAAATACTTGAAGAGAATGCAAAAAAAATTCGTGCAGCTTTATAACACACTCTTAAGTTGTTGTACTTTTTTTTCCTACACGTTTTTTTGTAAAGTTTTCCATTTTACTTTTCTTTGAACTTACAGATATATCGGAAGATGAAATTTCTAACTGTAAGCTTTCTTTTTTACCATTTGATTTTTGTGTCAATACGCGAACGGTCCCACCATTGCGTAACTTTCCAAATAAAATTTCATCAGCTAATGGCTTTTTAATATATTCTTGTATAACACGCCCTAATGGGCGTGCTCCCATCTGAGAATCATATCCTTTATTAGAAAGCCATAAAGTTGCAGAAGGGCTTAATTCAAAACAAATTCCCCGATCAGCTAATTGTGCTTCAAGCTGAAAAATAAATTTTTGCACTATCTGATTGATGATTAAATGAGATAAAGGTGCAAACGGAATAATTGCATCTAACCGATTACGAAATTCTGGTGTAAATAACCGATTGATTGCTTCTATATCCTCACCATCACGATGTACTTTCCCAAATCCAATAGCTGATTTTGCCATATCTGAAGCACCAGCATTGGTTGTCATAATCAAAATAACATTGCGGAAATCAATTTTCTTACCATTATGGTCTGTTAATCTACCATAATCCATTACCTGCAATAAAATATTAAATAACTCTGGATGCGCTTTCTCAATCTCATCTAGCAATAGAACTGCGTGAGGTTTCTGATCAACTGCATCTGTAAGGAGACCTCCTTGATCAAACCCTATATAACCTGGAGGTGCTCCGATTAAACGTGCTACCGTATGCCGTTCCATATATTCTGACATATCAAAACGCAATAATTCAATGCCTAAAGATGATGCAAGCTGTTTTGCAACTTCAGTTTTTCCTACACCTGTTGGTCCTGAAAATAAATAACTTCCTATTGGTTTATCCGGTTCGCGTAAACCTGCTCGCGCCAATTTTATGGATGAAACTAAGACGGAAATTGCCTGATCTTGACCATAAACAACATGTTTGAGTTCTCTTTCAAGCTTACTCAGTATCTTCTGATCATTCCGAGAAACTGTTTTTGGTGGAATTCTTGCAATTGTAGCAACAGTCGCTTCAATTTCTTTAACACCTATACTCTTCTTGCGTTGTTTTTGTGGCAAAAGCTTTTGCGCTGCGCCACTTTCATCAATAATATCAATTGCTTTGTCAGGTAACCTACGGTCAATTATATAACGTGAAGATAATTCTACAGATGCCTTCATCGCCTGATCTGTATATTTAATCTGATGAAAATCTTCAAAGTAAGGCTTCATCCCCTGCAAAATCTTAATCGCATCTGTAACAGAAGGTTCATTAATATCAATCTTCTGAAAACGACGCTCTAAAGCACGATCTTGTTCAAAGAATTTGCGATATTCTCTGTAAGTCGTCGAACCAATACATCGCATAGTTCCAGAAGATAACACAGGTTTCAAAAGATTTGCTGCATCCATATTTCCCCCTAATGTCGCTCCTGCTCCAATTAAGGTATGAATTTCATCAATAAATAAAATAGCATCTGGATACAGCTCAAACTCTTTAATAACTTGCTTTAAGCGTTCTTCAAAATCACCGCGATAACGTGTACCTGCAACAAGTCCCCCCATATCAAGAGAAAATATTGTTGCATTTGATAAAACTTCAGGCACTTGCCCATCAACAATACGCTTTGCCAACCCCTCAATTATAGCTGTTTTCCCTACTCCAGGATCACCAACCAAAAGCGGATTGTTTTTTGACCTTCGACATAAAATCTGTATCATGCGTGAAATTTCTATTTCACGGCCAATTAATAAATCAATTTTTCCATTACGTGCTTTACAATTGAGATCAACACAATAATTCGTTAAAGCACTTGTTCCTCTTTCACCATTATCCGAAATCTGCTGATCTAATTGCTCTTCAAGTCCTTCAAGTAACATGGATAACCCATCATCACGCGTGACACCCTGTGAAATAAAACGTACAGCATCGTAGCGTGTCATTCCCATCTCTTGAAGAAAATATGCTGCATGGCTTTCACGTTCAGAAAAAATTGCAACAAGAACATTTGCCCCCGATACTTCATCTTTTCCAGCTGATTGTGCATGAATCACCGCACGTTGGATAACACGCTGGAAAAAAGCTGTAGGCTTTGTATCCTCATCAGCTCTAATCTGTTCATCTAACTCTGAGCGAAGATAATTGGTTAAGCGCTCTCGCAATTCCTCCACATCTACTTGGCAAGCCTGAATAACGGAATTTGCATCGGCATCATCTAACAGCGCAAGTAGAAGATGCTCTAGTGTTGCATATTCATGCCGTGCTTGAGTAGCAATTGTTAATGCACGATGCAAAACCTCTTCAAGACTAGGTGTAAAAGATGGCATAGCTCCTCACTTCCATTCCATTACACATTGTAACGGATGTTCATTTTGACGCGCACATTCCCTCACTTGTAATATTTTCATTTCAGCGACTTCATAAGTGTAAGTCCCACATTCTCCTATCCCATTGTGATGAACATCTAACATTATCCGCGTTGCCTCTTCGAAACTTTTTTTAAAAAAGTTCTTCAAAACGAAAACAACAAAATCCATAGGTGTGTAATCATCATTAAGCAAAAAAACTCGACATAATTTAGGTTTTTCGAGTTTTTCTCTAGCCTTAGGCATTATAACCGCACCATGCCTACCTTCATCCCAATTCTTGCCCTTTTCATTATGCATAATATGAGCTATAGAGTTTATTATGAGCATCTGTCCCATTATCGTTTTCCATGCAGCACATTTTTATTAATTTTAAATTCTTTCATAACTATTGCAATACCTGTTTGTATTAGAAAAAAATTTCCCTCTATGGTTAGACTTCAATCACTCACTCATAAAATAACTTCTGTAAACAAATTAGTAATACCATTCGTCTAAACTGCATCAATAAATTACAGAAAAGGAAGCTTTATAGAAGTTTTTTAGGATAAATGGAGAAATAGGATACTGCAAGTGTATATTAATTATCAAAAAATTATGCGCTACTGTAAAACAATAGCAATTTCTTTTGTTATGTTAGCTTTTTCTTACTGTTGGGCATCCGCCACACCTCAAGGGGCCTATCCTGATAAGTATGCGGCTATTGTTATAGATGCTACTACGGGAAAAACTTTATTTCAAGCCAATGCAACACTGAAACGTTATCCTGCTTCTTTAACAAAAATGATGACATTGTACTTACTCTTTGAAGCTATGCAGATGCGTCGTGTGACACCAAATACACCAATTCCTGTTTCTCATTATGCAGCAATGCGTCCACCGACAAAAATTGGGTTTAAAGCAGGCCAAACAATTTCTGCTGAAGCAGCAGCTAAAGCGCTCATTACAAGATCCGCAAATGATGTTGCTGCTGCCATTGCAGAATATCTTGGAGGTAGTGAAAAAAAATTCGCTCAAATGATGACAGTAAAAGCTCGTAAACTTGGTATGAAACATACACATTTTGCAAATGCTTCAGGACTTCCGGATATGCACAATTATTCTACAGCACGAGATATAGCGACTTTGTCATTAGCTTTACGTAAACATTTTCCCAAACAATATAAATTGTTCAAAACAAAAAGTTTTAATTTTCGTGGACATAAAATTAACAGCCACAATAAACTTGTTAAAATAATGAAAGGTGTCGATGGAATTAAAACAGGCTACACACAAATGTCAGGTTCTAATTTAGCAACTTCGATGCGTCTTGAGGGGCGCTCTATTGTCGCTGTTGTTATGGGAGGTAAATCATCTACTGCACGTGACGAGCATATGGCTAGCTTATTGAATCAATATTTGCCCAAAGCAAGCCAAATGAAAAGTGGTGAACGTTTAATAGCTTCTGTACGCTATCACTTACCCACTGGGGCTAATACTCCTATACCGACCATTAAAGCTGATTCAAGTAATTTTGACGATGAAATTTCGACTATGTTGACAGCATTTGCAGAACAACCTAAAAACTCCAATATCGCAATAACGGCTGTCAATAAGGTAATTATACCAATACCGAATCCTCAAAAAACTATACCGGCTGAGACTCATAAAATTGTAACAGTCTCTTTGTCCGAAAATGCCGGATGGGCTATCCAAATTGGTTCTCTTCCTAGTGAAGAACAAGCAAAAACTCTACTTTTAAAAGCAAAAAATACAGCTTTTTCCACTTTAAAGAACGCATCTTCACATATGCAACTGTTTGAAAAAAATGGGCAGCGTTATTACCGAGCGCGCTTTACAGGGTTTCAATCAAAAAAAGCTGCATTTGATGCTTGCTCTACATTAAAGAAAGCAAATTTTAACTGCTATACTGTAGCCTACTAAAAATTTTTGAATTCTGCGTTAAGGATAGTATTATGACAGATAATGCTTTTGCTTCATTCCATAAAAAAGAAGTTTTATTGAAGCAATCATCCCTCCTTTCATTGCGTTCTCTTCACGATGCTGCCGCAAAACTTACTGGTTTAAAATATAATTCGACTGCATTAGATACACAGTCTCTTGTTAACCTTCTCATTTGCCAAACAATGCGCAACCGTCGTCTCATAATGCCTCCTGTACGCATTCATTTACGTGTTGCGAGCCAAACTGGTAATGTGCCTATTAAAATCCGTTTAGGAGCAACAAATATTTAATTCTACAGACCCTCTCTAAAAAATTATTTTATTATTAACCATTATCTACAGCCTTAGAAAACCTTTTGATAAACATACTTTTTTCTTAAATTGTTGAATTTTCTGACAGCTTTTCCAACTATCCAATATCTCCAAGCTTTCAATAAAAACATTGTTAAGGACATAAGAATACCCAATATTTTTCCACTTTTGGATTTAATATAAAAAATTATCCTTGATATCTTTCTGGAAAAAATGAATAGCTTCATTAGATGAAAGCTTATCGATTTGATGGGATTATTGTAAAAGTTCAATAAAGAAAATCCCTCTTAATAACGCTCCCTATACAACATAACCGCTGTAAAAAAAAACAATCTCACTCCTCTTACTTGTATTTATGTCAACAGGCACAGCAAATTGGAAAATACAAATACTATCGATGAAAAAACGTAAACAAATTATCAGATTAAATATTATGATAACGATTTCCATAAGATTTTAATTTATAATTATAATTTATTTTTTGCATATTGAACAAGAGATTTTCGTAAAATAATCTTATTTTACTTCTTATCTTGAATCAGTCAAAATCGCTCGCTTGCTCATCACGAGCAAAATTAGCATATAAACCATTTAAAAAAGGATGATAGTGCTGGTTTTCTCCCTTTATAAATAAAGATGCTAATACTCTATAGCTTTTATACCATTCATGGAAAACTTACATTATATTATTCATATGCAAGATACTGATTTATAAAGATAATTAATTATTTTTTTTGTTAGATGAGAATCTCGAATATCGTAAGATTCTCTCATTTAAAATCTGTTTATGTTGAATCAATCAAAACCGTCTCTTGCATGTTATGAGCGAGATTAGTGTGTAGCGTGAAACTGTCCCAAAAAGACTAAAAATGCCTATAATGAACCGTTTCAAATGCCAAGTGCTTTAGTCCCCCTGTACAGAGGGGGGCTGGTAAAGTGTGTAACCATGCCAGCGTACTTCTTTTTATTAAGCATAAAGATAGAGACAGCTCAATGGATTTACCGTTATATCATTCACAGGTGCCATCGCGAAATGAGCTTGGGGGGAGGCCTGAGAGATATTTTTTTAAAACGAACTCACGAACGCGTAACACGACAATGTTCTATCGTGTGCATTCTATTCTCATGAGAATTTTTATAAATATTTCTTAATGTATACGTTATTATTTATTTTAATTTTTTTGTCGGTACAAAATTTATAAATAAAAAAGATATTTCCAATATATCTCTTAATTATTGTAAATTAGTGTTTTTTTTCAAGGCATTTTTTACCATACTAGGTAGAAAAAAACTTCACTTTTAAAAAATTAAAACCTTTAAAATTCTACTTTCTTCATCATAATTATTCAGACTTAAAACAAATTTTCCTTGGATACTCAGGCATAATCTTCCATTACTTAAAAGATATATGGCTATGGAAACTTTTTAAAGCCATAAAACCCAGCTAAAAATAATAGCAGATTGATCACTAATTTTACTTTACGCTTTCTTATTTTTTCCAAATTACACTTTTTCCCCACTTTAGAGACAAATCAAACAGATGTACAACACTCTCCCCTCCAAGCTTGCATGCAACACCTATTATTCGTTAAGAAAACACTGAATCACCTCAGATTTATTTCAAACTACTGCTGCATTAAAGTGGAATTTTGATTTATAAGGAACAAAAAACATAAGCTTTATTAGGAAATACGATCTCTCTCCCAAAAGTCCAGTTATGGATTGAAAAATGTTCCAGCTCTTAACAAGATATCGCATTGACTGCAAGACCACCTTTACTTGTCTCTTTATAGCGTTCACTCATATCATGACCAGTCTGGCGCATTGTTTCTATACAAGCATCAAGAGAAACAAAATGATCTCCATTACCATATAATGCAAGAGAAGAAGCCGTTACCGCCTTAACAGCTCCCATTGCATTACGCTCAATACAAGGCACTTGTACAAGACCAGCAACAGGATCACATGTCATTCCCAAGTGATGTTCAAGCGCAATTTCTGCCGCATTTTCAATTTGAGCTGGTGTTCCACCTAACGCTGCGGTCAACCCTGCTGCGGCCATTGAAGATGCCGTTCCAACTTCACCTTGACACCCAACTTCTGCACCAGAAATAGAGGCATTATGTTTAATAACACCACCTATAGCTGCTGCCGTTAATAGAAAATTATGTATTCCCTCTCGATCTGAATCATCATTAAACTGAAGATAATAACGCAAAACGGCTGGGACGACACCGGCTGCTCCATTTGTTGGTGCTGTAACAACACGACCACCTGCTGCATTTTCCTCATTGACTGCTATAGCATATACCGAAAGCCAATCATTTGCCCAAAGTGGATAATTGTAATTTTTCTTTTGTTTTTCCAAAAGCGTTTCATGCAGCTTTTTAGCGCGCCTTAAAACACGCAATCCACCAGGCAACTCACCTTCTTGTGAAAGACCTCTATCAATGCAATTTGTCATCGCTGAAAAAATTTCATCAAGCCCTACATCAAGAGAAGAACGCTCTATCTTTGTTTCTTCATTTAAGCGCTTCATTTCAGCAATTGAAAGTCCTGATTTTTCTGCCATTGATAACATTGTACAAGCAGAATCGAATGGATATGGTACCTCAAATGCTTCTGGTTGTATATTATCATTCATATGGCTTAATTCATCCTCAGTCACAACAAAGCCACCACCGATAGAATAATAAATCTGCCGCAACAGAACATTCCCATCAGTATCAAGTCCTTCAAAGGCTAGTCCATTTGTATGTCCAGGGAGGATTTGCTTTCGTTCAAAAATAAGATCACGTTGCACATCAAACTGATAAGCGGGATGACCTTCTGGTTGCACTTTTTTTTCACGTATAACTTTTTCTAACAAAAACCCCATGCTATCAGGATCAACAGTAGAAGCTTTTTCTCCTAAAAGTCCTAATATGATAGCTCTATCTGTTGCATGACCAATACCCGTGAAAGCTAAAGAACCATAAAGATAAACACGTATACGAGAAACTTGAACATCAGACGACTGAGAAAAATCCCCTATCTTTTGCAAAAACATATTAGCAGCAGTCATTGGTCCCATCGTATGTGAGCTAGAAGGACCAATCCCAATTTTAAAAAGTTCAAAAACAGATAGAAACACGTATCACCTTAAACTATAGTACAGCTTGAGCATATATGCTTTTTCATAACGTTTCTTCCGTTTAAAATCAAATTGCGAGATAAACTAAAAAAATGACAACAATAAACACGAATGTCGCTCGTCTTGCTACCACCCAACACTTTCTTTCTATAGTGTTTTCCATTAGCCAACCTTTAAAACTGACAATGCCCCTAGAGTCACTACTCCCAATGTTCCAAACGTAGTAAAATAAGTGTTAATATGCAATATTAAAATTCAATAAGGATGAGAAATCTTATCGGAAATATTTTTCATAATGCACTAAGTTCTTCAAAACATATGCTTAATTGTATAAAATATTTTATGGGTATGTTTCAATGAAACGTACAAATTTTTCTAACGATTCTCGTTCTGTCTCAAAATTGTTTTCTGGAGCACTCATATCGCGATAACCAAGTGCCATACCACAGATAATATGGCGATCAGAAGGAATAGATAAAAGCGTACGAATCTGTTTATGATAATCAGCAAAAGCAGCTTGAGGACAGGTATCTAATCCAAATCCACGTGCAGCTAACATAATGGTCTGCATAAACATACCCAAATCAAGCCAACTCCCCATTTCCATGTCGTGATCCATTGTAAATAAGAGTCCTACAGGTGCATCAAAAAATAAAAAATTTCGCGCCTTTTGATGAAGTATTTTTTCTTCATCACCTTTTTGAATTCCAAGACTCTGATAAAGATCCAAACCAACTTTTCGACGCCTTGAAATATAAGGCTCACGCCACTGACGTGGATAATAACTATATTCACGCTCTCCTTTTACACCTGAAAGCACAAGTTGTGAAAGCTCTTGCCCTACTTTCTGTAATACACTTCCTGTAAGCACAATTACTTGCCATGGCTGAATATTTGTTCCAGATGGTGCACGTGCTGCAAGTTTTAAGATTTCTTTGATTGTTTCCAAACTAACTGGCTGATCAGTAAAAGCGCGAATTGACTTTCGTGACAAAATAGATTGAAAAACACTCATAGGAGAAACTGTCATTGTTTTTACTTTCTTTATGAAAAATAGTTTTTTCTTATCAAGAATAATATACTGCGAAAATACCTTTGCAGCTTTTTCAAACACTCTATTTCTTTAAATGACTTACACATTTCACGCAGTGGTAAATATTCCCCTTAGAGACGGTATAATCTATCTCTTTTAAGAGAAAGAAATTAGTCTAAAAGAAGACAAAATAAATTTATAATCAATGACTACCCTCCAACTCCGCTAAGCTCTCAAAAAAAACTCTCTTCAATTCATTCTAAATCCTGTAGAAGATCATCAACATCATGCTGCATCTGCTTTAAATCAGTTCGTTTTTTATGAATTCCTGCAATTAATTTCTTAAGCTTTTTCTCATCATCAGGTGGTTTTCCAACCATTGTCAACATATCAGATATTTCAGACAACGAAAATTTTACTCTGTTAGCATACAGGATTTGTTTTAACTTATGACGATCCGTTTATGTATAAATCCGTGTACTTCCACACCGAAAAGGGATAAGAAGTCCCTCTTCTTCATAGCAAAGTTCGAGCTATTATTGAAAACTCACGTGTTAATTTTCCAATTGAATAATATTCGTACATTTTATTATTCTGTCTGCATAGATCACATTGTTATAAGAAATATGTCTATTTTTTATATAACTTAATAAGCACCCCAATCTCTACTTTCCTGCATTCTAATTTATAAGAAAATACATTCTTATCGTACAAGCATTGTATAGTAGAGAATCAATTATTTTTTAGATTACAGAAAAGACTATTGATCTTTCATTATAAGTCTTTTTAAAGCTTTATAGAAGATATCAATCAAAAAATTTACTCAAATTCAAAATCAATCATTATTTGATTTGTAGATAATCAACTCTTTTCCTTGAATATGATTTTTGAGTTTCACATATTTGGAAAAAAACTTTCTATACTGCTTTTAGAAATTAAGAAACTTTAAAATAAAGTAACAAAAAAGATAAGCATCATTACAAAACAATAAGCTACTAAAGATGTTTAAAATAACTATCGCCTTATAATTTTTGATATTTTTCAAAAAAATATACAACTTCTGTATTTCGAAATAAAAAAACGTCTGAACGTTCTATTCAGACGTTTTTTATTATGTGATGTTGTATTTAAATTATTCAGCAACGGCCCCAGTTGTCATATTTGTCAACATAGCCTTAGCCACTTCGTTATTACTAGACTTACGCTGCTCATCTACAATCAAATCATCACGAACTGCAGCAATACGACGGATTTGAGAAATTGTACCACCCGTACCTGCTGGAATAAGACGACCGACAATAACGTTCTCTTTAAGTCCTTGCAAAGTATCAATTTTACCAGAAACTGCTGCTTCAGTAAGAACACGTGTTGTTTCCTGAAACGATGCCGCCGAAATGAAAGAAGGCGTTTGAAGAGAAGCTTTTGTAATTCCAAGAAGAATGGGATTACCAGATGCTGGTTTCTTCCCTTCTGCAATCAAATTATCATTGATTTCATCAAGTTCAATACGATCAACATTATCACCTGGAATATAACCAGAATCTCCAGATTCAGTAATTTCAACTTTTTGCAACATTTGACGAACAATCACTTCAATGTGCTTATCATTAATAAGAACTCCCTGCAGACGATAAACCTCCTGAATCTCATTAACAAGATAAGATGCCAAAGCTTCAACCCCCTTAATCGCCAAGATGTCATGAGGTGCTGGATTACCATCAAGGATATAATCTCCCTTTTCAATTTGATCGCCTTCTTGGAAGTGGAACAACTTACCTTTTGGAATCAAGTATTCTACTGCCTCAAGAGTTTCATCATTTGGTTCAATAATGATACGACGTTTATTCTTATAACCACGGCCAAATCGAATTGTACCACTAACTTCAGCAATAATCGCATGATCCTTTGGACGACGCGCTTCAAAAAGCTCAGCCACACGAGGAAGACCACCCGTAATATCTTTCGTCTTGGCACTTTCCATTGGCAAACGAGCAATAACATCACCAGCCTTAACATGAGCACCAAGCTCAACAGAAAGAATAGTTTCCACTGACATCATATAACGGGCTTCACCTCCCTTATACAATTTAGCAATGGATTCACCTTCTTTATCCGTGTGAATAATAATAGCTGGTTTAAGATCCGCACCACGTGGATTAGCGCGCCAATCAATCACCAAACGCTTCGTAATACCCGTAGATTCATCAGCTGTTTCAGTGACAGATAAACCATCAATCATATCTTCAAAACCCACATAGCCTTCAACTTCCGTTAAAATTGGACGTGTATAAGGATCCCATTCTGCTATACGTTGGCCACGTTTAACCACATCACCATCATCAACAAAAATATGAGCACCATAGCTAACACGATGTACAACGCGCTCTTTTCCTAACTCATCCTTGATAAGGATAGCCATATTACGCCCCATAACAACCAAATGGCCTTCAGAGTTACGAACTACATTACGATTACGAATCTCCACCTTACCTTCATAAGATGCCTCTAAATACGATGAATCAACAACCTGCGCAGTTCCTCCTAAGTGGAAAGTACGCATAGTAAGCTGTGTTCCCGGCTCACCAATGGATTGAGCAGCAATAACACCAACCGCTTCTCCCTGATTAACAGGTGTTCCACGCGCCAAATCACGACCATAGCATTTTGCACAAACACCAAGACGTGTTTCACATGTTAATGCAGAACGAATTTGAACAGATTGAATCCCAGCTGCTTCAATCTTCGCGACATCAGCTTCCTCAATCATTGCCCCACCTTCAAGGATAACCTCTCCAGAGACAGGATGTAGAATATCAACAAGCGCTGTACGACCAAGAATTCTTTGCCCAAGGGAGGCAACAATTTGTCCTGCATCAACAATCGGCTGCATGGTAAGCCCTTTTGCGGTACCACAATCAACTGCTGAAATAATAGCATCCTGTGCAACATCAACAAGACGCCGTGTTAAATAACCAGAGTTCGCCGTCTTTAACGCAGTATCAGCAAGTCCTTTACGTGCACCATGCGTGGAATTGAAGTATTCATTAACAGTTAGACCTTCTTTAAAATTTGAAATAATGGGTGTTTCAATAATTTCACCCGATGGTTTTGCCATTAATCCACGCATACCGGCCAATTGTCTCATCTGGTTAGCAGAACCACGAGCACCAGAGTGCGACATCATATAGATAGAATTCATCGGCCGTTGACGACCTGTTTTAGGATCAAAATCCACAGCTTGAATACGTTTCATCATTTCATCTGCGACGCGATCTGTACATTTACCCCAAGCATCTACAACCTTATTGTATTTTTCGCCTTGTGTAATCAAACCATCATTATATTGCTGTTCGTACTCCTTAGCCAAAGCTTCTGTTTCTGCGACTAAACGCGACTTACTATCAGGAATAACCATATCGTCCTTACCGAATGAAATTCCTGCACGACAAGCATAAGAAAAGCCAAGCTGCATAATACGGTCACAAAAAATAACCGTCTCTTTTTGTCCACAGTGCCGATAAACATGATCAATCATTTTAGAAATGTTCTTTTTCGTCATCTCTTGATTGACAATATCAAATGAGATATCCGCACTTTTTGGCAAAAGCTCACCGATAATCAAACGACCAGGTGTCGTATCATAAAGTTTAGAGACTTCTTTTCCATCCTTCCCCATATTCTTAACACGGCCTTTAATCTTCGTATGAAGCGTTATAACCTTATTTTCCAAGGCATAATGAAGCTCACCTATATCAGAAAAGGCCATTCCTTCACCTGGTTCTTTTTCAGAAACAATTGAAAGATAATAAAGACCAAGAACCATATCCTGTGAGGGAACAATAATGGGAGCACCATTTGCCGGATGAAGAATATTATTGGTGGACATCATCAAAACACGGGCTTCAAGCTGTGCTTCAAGAGAAAGCGGCACGTGAACCGCCATCTGATCACCATCAAAATCTGCATTAAAAGCAGTACACACCAGTGGATGAAGTTGAATAGCTTTGCCTTCAATTAAGATAGGTTCAAAAGCCTGAATCCCCAAACGGTGCAATGTTGGCGCGCGGTTGAGTAAAACAGGGTGTTCACGAATAACCTCATCCAAGATATCCCAAACTTCTGGATGTTCTTTTTCAACAAGCTTCTTTGCCTGCTTTACCGTTGATGAATAGCCTTTTGCATCAAGCCGCGCATAAATAAAAGGCTTAAATAATTCAAGAGCCATTTTTTTGGGAAGACCACATTGATGCAATTTTAATTCAGGACCCGTCACGATAACAGAACGCCCCGAGTAATCAACACGCTTCCCAAGTAAGTTCTGACGAAAACGCCCTTGCTTGCCCTTCAACATATCTGATAAAGACTTAAGAGGACGTTTATTGGCTCCAGTAATCACACGCCCACGCCGTCCATTATCAAACAATGCATCAACAGCTTCTTGTACCATACGCTTTTCATTGCGTACGATAATTCCAGGAGCTCGCAATTCAATCAGCCGCTTCAAGCGGTTATTACGATTAATAACACGCCGATAAAGATCATTCAGATCTGATGTCGCAAAACGCCCACCATCAAGCGGAACCAATGGACGCAAATCCGGTGGAATAACCGGAATTGTTTTCATAATCATCCACTCTGGCTTATTTCCAGATTCAAGAAAATTTTCAACGATTTTAAGTCGTTTAATCAATTTTTTCTGCTTTAACTCTGAAGTTGTTTCAGCTAATTCAAGACGCAAATCATTAGCGATTTTATCTAACTCCATACTAGCTAAAAGCTCGTAAATAGCTTCAGCGCCAATCATAGCTGTAAACTGATCTTCTCCAAATTCATCAATAGCAAGCATATATTCTTCTTCAGAAAGAAGCTGATGGAGCTTAAGAGATGTTAACCCTGGTTCGGTTACAATATAATTCTCAAAATAAAGAACCCGTTCAATATCTTTTAAAGTTAAATCTAAAAGTGTAGAAATACGGCCTGGTAATGATTTAAGAAACCATATATGCGCAACGGGTGCCGCAAGTTCAATATGCCCCATACGCTCACGACGTACGCGCGAAAGAGTAACCTCTACACCACATTTTTCACAAATAATGCCCTTATACTTCATGCGTTTATATTTGCCACATAGACATTCATAGTCCTTAATAGGGCCAAATATACGTGCACAAAAAAGACCATCACGTTCTGGTTTAAAAGTCCGATAATTAATAGTCTCAGGCTTCTTAATCTCACCATACGACCAGGACAAAATTTTCTCAGGACTCGCAATAGAAATACGAATAGAGTCAAATGTCTGCGCTGGCGCTTGAGGATTGAAAAGATTCATGACCTCGTGGTTCATGCTGTTCTCCTTCAAAGATTCTTAGAACCTGTTGTAATATCTCATTTATTTTATAACAGATCTTCTTTAAAATACATTTACTTTTAAAAATGACCTGTATAGCCTTAATAAGGTTATTGAGCCTCTTAAAGTAATAAGAGCGCAGCCCTTTTCTAGTGCGCTCCTTGAATTATTATTCTGCCGTATCAGACAATGCCCGCTGTGCAATAAGTTCACGCGCATCATCAAGCTCCACATTAAGAGCAAGTGAGCGCATTTCTTTTACCAACACATTAAAGCTTTCGGGTATACCTGCCTCAAATGTATCATCACCACGCACAATTGCCTCATAGACTTTTGTTCGACCAGCCACATCATCTGATTTTACTGTTAGCATCTCCTGCAAAGTGTATGCAGCACCATAAGCTTCAAGCGCCCATACCTCCATTTCACCAAAACGCTGACCACCAAATTGTGCCTTACCTCCTAATGGCTGCTGCGTAACAAGTGAATAGGGACCAATAGAACGCGCATGAATCTTATCATCAACAAGGTGATGCAATTTCAACATGTAAATATATCCCACCGTTACTGGACGATCAAAAGGCTCCCCAGTACGACCATCATAAAGCGTAACCTGCCCTGAACTATCTAAGCCTGCGTCTTCCAGCATCATGTTAATATCAGACTCATGTGCTCCATCAAAAACAGGCGTTGCAATTGAAACCCCTTTCTTCATCTGCAAGGCCAATTTGTAAAGGCTTTCATTATCATACTGACGAACTGGTTCATTATGATTATCATCAGGCATAAGATTTTCAATACGCTGACGCAACGGCAATATATCCCCAGTCTCTTGATATAACTCTAACAAAGCACCAATCTTCTTGCCCATCCCCGCACATGCCCAACCAAGATGCGTTTCAAGAATTTGTCCAACATTCATACGACTAGGCACACCCAGCGGATTCAAGACGATATCAGCATGGGTCCCATCTTCAAGAAATGGCATATCTTCTACGGGAAGAATACGTGAAACAACACCCTTATTCCCGTGACGTCCCGCCATCTTGTCACCTGGTTGGATTTTGCGCTTCACAGCCACAAAAACTTTCACCATTTTCATGACACCAGGAGGCATTTCATCACCTCTTTGGACCTTTTCAACCTTATCCATAAAGCGACGTTGTAATGCTTCTTTTGATTCATCATATTGCTTGCGCAAAGCTTCAATTTCATTTTGAAGCTTTTCATCCTCAACAGCAAATTGCCACCACTGGGATCGCGGATAATGCCCCATTACTGTACTATCAAGCTTTTTACTACCCGAAAAGCCTTTCGGACCTTCTACAGCAACTTTACCTGTCAACATATCGGTGAGGCGCGCATAAACATTGCGATCAAGAATAGACTGTTCATCATCACGGTCTTTTGCTAAACGCTCAATTTCTTCACGCTCAATTGCCATCGCACGTTCATCTTTTTCCACGCCATGGCGATTAAAAACGCGAACTTCAACAACAGTACCAAAAGTCCCAGGAGGCATACGCATAGAAGTATCACGAACATCGGATGCCTTTTCCCCAAAAATTGCACGCAGAAGCTTTTCTTCCGGCGTCATGGGACTTTCACCTTTCGGGGTAATCTTTCCAACTAAAATATCACCTGGTTGAACTTCAGCACCAATATAAATAATGCCAGCTTCATCAAGATTTCTTAACGCTTCTTCCGCAACATTAGGAATGTCGCGCGTAATTTCCTCAGGTCCAAGTTTTGTATCGCGTGCCGCAACTTCAAATTCCTCGATATGAATTGAAGTAAACACATCATCAGCAACAATGCGCTCGGATAACAAAATAGAATCTTCATAATTGTATCCATTCCAAGGCATAAAGGCTACGAGAACATTCCGCCCAAGAGCCAAATCACCAAGATCCGTGGATGGACCATCTGCAATGATATCACCTTTCTCTACCCTATCACCGACATGTACAAGAGGACGCTGATTAATACAAGTGGACTGATTAGAACGCTGAAATTTCTGTAAGCGGTAAATATCAACGCCTGATTTTGAAGGATCTAAATCTTCTGTTGCACGGATAACAATACGGGTAGCATCGACTTGATCAACAACACCACTACGTTTTGCACTCACAGCAGCTCCTGAATCGCGCGCAACAATAGATTCCATTCCCGTCCCAACAAATGGCGCTTCAGCGCGTACAAGAGGAACTGCTTGACGCTGCATGTTCGATCCCATAAGCGCACGATTCGCATCATCATTTTCCAAAAAAGGAATAAGCGCTGCTGCAACTGAAACCAACTGTTTTGGTGAAACATCCATCAAATCAACATGATCACGCGGCGCCATTAAAACTTCACCAGCATGACGGCAAACAACAAACTCTTCTATAAAACGACCTTCGTTATCTAATGAAGAATTAGCCTGAGCGACATAATGCTTTGCTTCTTCCATCGCTGAAAGATAAATAACTTCTTTTGTGACTTTTCCATCAATAATTTTTCGATATGGGCTTTCAATAAAGCCATATTTGTTAACTCGCGCAAATGTTGCTAAGGAGTTAATCAGACCAATATTGGGGCCTTCTGGTGTTTCAATCGGACAAATACGACCATAATGCGTAGGATGTACGTCACGGACTTCAAAACCCGCACGTTCACGAGTCAAACCACCTGGACCAAGAGCAGAAAGACGGCGCTTATGGGTAATTTCTGACAATGGATTGGTTTGATCCATAAACTGCGACAATTGTGAAGACCCAAAAAATTCACGGACTGCTGCTGCCGCAGGCTTTGCATTGATCAAATCCTGTGGCATAACTGTATCAATTTCAACCGATGACATACGCTCTTTTATCGCACGTTCCATACGAAGAAGACCAATGCGATATTGATTTTCCATCAACTCCCCGACGGAACGAACGCGACGGTTGCCAAGATTATCAATATCATCAATTTCACCACGTCCATCACGCAATTCAACCAACATCTTAACAACAGCAAGAATATCCTCTTGGCGTAAAATGCGAACTGTGTCTGGACAATCAAGATCCATACGTAAATTCATCTTAACACGCCCGACAGCTGAAAGATCATAACGCTCTGGATCAAAAAACAATGAATGGAACATTGCTTCTGCTGTATCGATTGTAGGAGGTTCACCTGGACGCATCACCCGGTAAATATCAAATAACGCATCCTGCCGACTTTCATTTTTATCCACCTTCAAAGTATTGCGGATGTAAGCGCCAATATTCATGTGATCAATATCAAGAATATTGACTTGATCAGCACTAACATCGAGCAGAACTTTTAATACTTTTTCGTCAATTTCATCACCAGCTTCAAGGTAGATTTCACCTGTTTCGTAATTGACGATATCTTCGGCTAGATAACAACCTAATAAATCATCTTCACTAACTTTAACCGCTTTAAGTCCTTTTTCTACCAAAGACTTCGCAGTACGAACTGTTAATTTTTTACCAGCCTCCGCAACGACTTCACCACTATCTGCATCTATAAGGTCAGAAATGAGCTTCATTCCTTTAAAGCGATCCACAGAATAAGGAACTCGCCATCCTTCTCCATCACGCTCATAAGTCACTTTATCATAAAACGTCGATAAAATATCCGACGCATCCATACCTAATGCCATCAAAAGACTAGTAACAGGAATCTTGCGCCGTCGATCAATACGCGCATAAATGATGTCCTTAGCATCAAACTCAATATCAAGCCAAGAACCACGATACGGAATAACACGAGCAGCAAAAAGAAGCTTTCCTGATGAATGGGACTTTCCTTTATCATGGTCAAAAAAGACACCAGGAGAACGATGCATCTGAGAAACAATAACACGCTCCGTACCATTAACAATAAAGGTACCATTCGTCGTCATTAAAGGCATATCGCCCATATAAACGCCTTGCTCTTTAATGTCTTTGATATCTTTGGAGCCAGTATCCTCATCAACATCAAAAACAATCAAACGCAATATGACCTTTAATGGGGCAGCATAAGTTAAATCACGTTGACGGCACTCTTCAACATCAAATTTTGGTAAATCAAATTCATAACCTACAAACTCAAGCATAGCTGTACCGGAAAAATCTGAAATAGGAAAAACCGATTTAAAAACAGCTTGCAAACCTTCATCTGGTCGCCCACCTTTCGGTTCCTCAACCATGAGAAATTGATCGTATGAGGCTTTTTGAACCTCAATAAGATTCGGCATTTCTGCTACTTCAGGAATCTTACCAAAAAATTTCCGTACGCGCTTACGACCATTGAATTGAGACATCATTGCGTGAGTCTGAGCCATCGTCGCTCCTTGATCTTTACTCTTCAAGGTAGACCAACCTTGAAAGCCTTATACCATTAACCTGCATATGCAGACCAGTTCACTTGACACTCAATAATGAGCATCATTAACTTTCCCCACCAACATAAGCCATTTATCTCTTTGACTCTATGATGAAGGGGTAAGTAATCCAAACCTATCCCATTCCTGTTACGAAACCATTGGGAAAAGTTTTTTACTCATTATTTTCCCTCTTTGTATTAAGAGAAAGAAAATCGGCGAACATAAATGCCCGCCGATAAAATTAAATTTACTTAAGTTCCACCTTAGCACCGGCAGCTTCAAGTTGAGATTTAATTTTTTCTGCTTCTTCTTTAGAAGCAGCCTCTTTAATAGGCTTAGGTGCACCTTCAACCAGATCTTTAGCTTCTTTAAGACCAAGTCCAGTAAGAGCACGAACTTCCTTAATAACATTAATTTTTTGTGCGCCACCTTCAACAAGAATAACATCAAATTCTGTTTTTTCTTCAGCAGCTGGAGCAGCAGCACCAGCAACAGCAGCGACAGCTACAGGAGCAGCAGCCGAAACTCCCCACTTTTCTTCAAGTAACTTAGAAAGCTCAGCGGCTTCCAAAAGGGTTAGATTAGAAAGGTCTTCTACGATCTTCTCTAGATCAGCCATTTTTAAATTCCTTCAATTAAAAGATTTGAACCATTATTAAATCTTATTCAAAAAAACAGAAAAGCATTAAAGCTCTTCCATAAACGTGAATACAAACAGCCTTAAGCCGCCTTATCCTCCTGAGCATATGCTCCAATGACACGTGCAACCTGACCAGCAGGGGCATTAACAACCTGTGCAATACGGGTCGCAGGGGTAGAAATCATACCCACAAGTTTTGCACGCAACTCGTTTAATGAAGGCAATGAAGCCAATGACTTCACAGCATCTACAGTTAAACTTGTTGCACCCATTGAACCGCCAAGTATGACAAATTTGTCATTGCTTTTCGCAAAATCAACAGCAACTTTCGGTGCTGTGATTGGATCTTCTGAATAAGCAATAAGTGTTTGTCCAGTAAACAAACCCACTATCGATTCAGATTCCGTGCCCTGAAGAGCGATTTTAGCAAGACGGTTTTTGGCGACCTTAACGGCACCGCCAGCTTCACCCATTTTCGAACGCAGATCATTCATCTGTGAAACTGTCAGACCGGAATAATGTGCAACAACAACAGAACCAGACTTCCGAAAAGCCTCGTTAAGCCATGTAACAAATTCGCGTTTTTCCGCTCTATTCACTGTCTCTCTCCATTTAACAGATTTGCTTAAAACAAACCTGTTGGTTACCTTTGATAACATAAAATACTTCATGTCACCGATGAGGATCCTGTCCCCTTTTTTACGCACAGCGTTCAAAGGCAACCTTGGCTCAAACCCTTTAAGTCTTTTAACTCTCAGTTTTTACCCCAGTCTCATGCAGGTTTTTTTGATTAAGATACTTAAAAGCATCACCTACAATCTCGGACAGGATATTCCGGAATTTCTCCCGGTACAACCTAAGCCCTATAAAGCTTAGATAGCGAGCTGATCAAAATCAGCATTTTAAATACAATTTTGATATTCCCATACCCCAAAACAAAATTATAAATCAGCTTATACTAGCTCTGAACGAACCGTTGCTGGATCAACTTTAACACCAATTCCCATAGTCGACGAAACAGCAACGCGCTTAATATACTCACCTTTTGCACCTTGCGGTTTGGCTTTAATAACTGCACTTGCAAAGGCTTTTATATTTTCTACGATTTTTTCAACACCAAAAGAAGCCTTACCAATACCAGCATGCACAATACCAGCTTTTTCCACACGAAACTCAACAGCACCACCTTTAGAAGCTTTGACAGCACCGGCGACATCAAGTGTTACAGTACCAACTTTCGGATTCGGCATCAAACTCCGTGGACCAAGAATCTTACCAAGACGACCAACAAGAGGCATCATGTCTGGCGTTGCAATACAACGATCAAAATCTATAGTCCCTCTATTAACGCTTTCAAATAAATCTTCGGCACCCACAATATCAGCTCCTGCCGCCTTAGCTTCCTCAGCCTTATCCCCACGAGCAAAAACGGCAACACGAATATTTCTCCCTGTTCCATTAGGCAAATGAGCAACGCCTCGAACCATTTGATCAGCATGACGAGGATCAACACCCAAGTTCATTGAAATTTCGATTGTTTCATCAAACTTAGCAACGGCACGCTCCTTAACCATTGAAACGGCATCTTTTAAAGCGTAAAGTTCATTAAAATCAATATCTTTTCGGATATTTTTTATTCTTTTTGCTACTTTTGCCATAATATTAGCCCACCACTTCCAAGCCCATCGAGCGAGCAGAACCTTCAACCATACGCATTGCTGCCTCAATGTCATTCGCATTAAGATCTTTCATCTTTGATTCCGCAATCGAACGAATTTTATCGCGAGAAATGCTTCCTACAGACACTTTACCAGGCTCTTTTGAGCCAGATTTCAGATTTGCTTCCTTCTTTAAAAAGAATGATACAGGAGGCGTCTTGAGAGAAAAGGTGAAAGACTTATCTTGGTAATACGTAATAACAACTGGAATCGGTGCCCCCTTTTCCATTTCTTGTGTCGCTGCATTAAACGCCTTACAAAATTCCATGATATTAATACCACGCTGCCCAAGAGCTGGACCAATTGGTGGAGATGGAGTAGCAGCTCCTGCAGGGACCTGCAACTTAAGCTGACCTATACTTTTTTTTGCCATAACAATCTGCCTTTAATTTCACTGGTATACTGACAATTCATCTTGCCCGTTACCCGCTTGCAGTCACGTGGTTCGGATCATTAAGCCGACAAAAGCTATAAATCACCTCCCACTCCTTCCTTAAAGTAATTAAAACTACTCTAAGTTTAATCAGAGTTTTTCAACCTGACCAAATTCCAAATCAACAGGCGTAGGACGCCCAAAAATAAGCACTTCAACCTTAAGACGAGAGCGCTCTTCTTCAACCTCTTGAACAATTCCATTAAACGAAACAAAAGGACCATCAGCAACGCGAACTTGCTCTCCAACCTCAAACAATACAGAGGACTTTGGAGACTCAACCCTTTCCTGAACTTGTTTGAGAATTTGTTCAACCTCTCGATCAGAAATAGGAACAGGACGCGCATCCGACCCTAAAAAACCTGTCACTTTAGGCGTATTCTTAATAAGATGATAAACTTCATCTGTTAACTCAGCACGAACAAGAACATAACCAGGAAAAAATTTTCGCTCAGTATCAACTTTGCGTCCACGACGTACCTCTACAACACGCTCTGTTGGAACAAAAATCTTTTCAAAAAGATGATCAAGTCCCTTTTGCTTTGCCTCCTTATCAATAGCTTCCGCTACTTTCTTTTCAAAATTTGAATATGCCTGAACAATATACCAACGAGCTGCCACAGTCACACTTCCTTACATTCTCAACTAAAAAGATATTTCAGAAGATCAATAACCCGCCAAACACCAAAATGCATAACCTGATCCACAATAAAAAAGAAAGCTGAAGCCAATGCAGTTACCAACAAAACCATAATAGTAGAAATAACCGTCTCACGACGTGTAGGCCATTTCACTTTAATTGTTTCTGCATAAACCTGCTTCAAAAAGGTAATCGGATTGGTTTTAGATGCCATCGTCACACTATACTCTCTCTAGTCCTATTGTGTTTTATAGAACAAAATAAACAGGAAAAAAATGCAAAAGCCAACTTTCAGACTTATGCAATTTCCTTACTTTCTATTCAATACCGTTTCACACACAAAAAAACAAGCCCCATATCAAAAAAAGCGAAAAAGGCAGCAAAATCCACTCCCTTATATGTAAAACCCCTCTTTGGCAGGGGCAGCAGGACTTGAACCCGCGACCTGCGGTTTTGGAGACCGCCGCTCTACCAACTGAGCTATACCCCTAACTCTCAAAACTAAAACACTTTTAACACCCCTTTAACAAGCATTATTTATTCAATGATCTTAGAGACGATACCGGCACCAACAGTACGACCACCTTCACGAATAGCAAAAC